>LT907983.1:5215000-5461465 GCA_900230115.1 Spirosomataceae bacterium TFI 002
AAAGGTGTGTAAGGAGCAATTGAATTTCCTTGACCAGTAGTACCATATCCAAGAGATGATGGGAAAGTGACAACAGCTTTTTCGCCTTTACGAAGTAGCAACAAGCCCTCTTCAAAACCTTTAATAACCCCGTTGTTTCCAATTGAAACATCGATCGTTCCACTGTCGAATACGGAACCAGACATAAACGAACCTTTATAATTCACTTTTACTAGTTTGTTACCCAATACTGGTGTTCCTTCTGGAACTACGGTTAGAAAGTTAGCTCTTAGGCCAGTTGAAGTCGTAGTGTCAGGCACTATATCGTTGGCAGAATAGTAATCATCGATTTGCTCTGTTTCATTGTAAATCTTAGGAATTTCCATCTCCAAAATAATAGGCTCCCAGGGGCTAAGTCCAGTTATAGGCTGATCTTGGTAAGCTAAAGTGGAAGGAATGTAGAAAGTGGCTTTCTCTCCTTCTTTTAGAAGTAGCATGGAGTAAAAGAACCCTTCAAAAGCTTGAGAAGAATAAAAGTTTACTCGGGCAGAATCTTCCAAAGTTGATTTTAAAACTTCTTTTCCACCCAATGTTTTCAGTGTAAATACAATGCCAACTACAAATTGCTCATTCATCACTCGTCCATCAGGAACTTCTAACGTCTTTTTGTAGTAAACACCTGATACATCTTTAACAAGACCAAGATTTTGATCAGTGTTTAATTTTTCAATAGTTGCCTCATCTTTTTCCTTATATTTAGCTATATTTTTAGAAAACTCATCATTCAGACATGAGTTTAAAAATAATGGTAAAGTAATAAGAAGTGTAAGCTTAATCAGTTTTTGCATAATCAATTTTCTGTTCTTTATTTAATAACGTTTAGAAGACCCCGAACTGCGAATTTTAGTTGTGAAATGTCACAAATAAATTCAAATTAAAACTCTTTGCTTGTTTTGGTATTGATAAAATAGAGCTTTGAGATAGGCAGAATGCATATATAATTCCCTGAGAAATAAGCTTATGAGCTTAATGTAGTCAATTACATAAAAGCATGAACATTATTCTATCTTTTGAATTTGGTTCGCAATTTAAACCCCAAAATTTATTTGATCCGATTTCGGGATATGTCATCACATACCCCGATTGGGACCCATCAATAAAGAGATGATAAAATTACTTATTGTTAATAGCTGTAAGTTCGATTTCAAATTTTAGTGGTGAATGAGGTGGAATAGTTTGTCCGCTACCTGTAACACCATAACCAAGAATTGAAGGAAACACGAACTCAGCTTTTTCTCCTACTTTCATAAGTAGAATAGCTTCTTCAAAACCAACAATTAAAGATTTTTCTCCTAGTGCGACATCAAAGTTACCACTGTCGAATATAGTTCCTGATAATAGCGATCCTGTGTATCTTACAGAAACGTTCTTCTTTCCTGCTGCCGGCTCACCGCCTTGCACTTCTGTAAGGAATACAGCTCGTAAGCCTTCAAAAGTTGTAGTATCGGGCTGTACGTTGATCTTTTCAAAATATGCTACAATTTGCTCTTCTTCATTATAAATTTTTGGAACCTCCATTTCAAGAATAACAGGCTCCCAAGCATCTAAGCCAGAGATTGGTTGATCCTGATATGCTAAGGTAGAGGGAATATAAAACACTCCTTTCTCTCCTTCTTTTAATAATACCAAGGAGTTATAAAAACCTTGGAAAGACTGGGTGGTATAAAAGTTAACTAAAATAGAGTCTGCACTTGTAGCTTTCAAAAGGACTTCGCCTTCAAAGGTTTTCAATGTGTAAACAATATTGACAACAAAAGTTTCATTCAATATTCTCCCAGTTGGAGACTCTTTTGTTTTCTTGTAATAAACTCCAGTTTCATCTTTTATTAGCCCAAGGGCTTGTTCCGAATTCAATTTTTCAATTTTGGCTTCATCTATTTCAGTGTACTTAGCAATGTTACTCGCCACCTCACTTTTAACACATGAATTAAGTAGAAGGGGAAGGCTTACTAAGAATCCAAACTTTAATAGCATTTTCATAAACAAATCGGTCTTTAACTTTTAGCAGGCTTAAAATTGCGAATATTATACGTGAAGTTTAACATATAGAAACGATTTAATACCAATGATTTGTTATCTGACACATAAGCTGCAGTTATTTCTCTTGAAATACTGTTGTTTTGTCCAAGGATATCAAATGATGACAAACTAAGCTCAGCACGGTCATCTTTTAAGAATTTGTAAGCTGCTTTCGCAGAAATCAATGTGTAATTTTGCTCAAATCCATCAATTCCAGATAAGTAGGTATTTGAACCTTTAACGTTAAACAGGAAGCCTTTTTTGCTCAATAGGTTAAGTGCTAAACCGATATTCTGAGTATAGTAATTACTATTTAAATTAGCTTGTAAAGAGTTGTCAATAATATTATAACCACCATTGTAAGAAATCGTAAAGTCCACATACTCTGAGATATTACTTCCTAAAACAGCTCCCATAGTTAAACCAGTATTTTTTGCAATGTTTTCGAAATCATTAACCAAACCTGGGGTTAAAGAGTGACTCACACCTAAATTAAAGTTCAAGTTCGACTTTAACCATGTAACTGGGAAACCGTAGGTAATAAAAGACCTATAACTCTGGCTATTACCATAGTTTTGAGGCAGGGTAAGCGATGCACCTCTTAATAGAGTGATTCCCTGGTACACGGTGTCTTTTTGTGCAATTGTAGATATGTTAGAGATATTATTGTTGGTATAATTTCCTACGACATATGCATAGAAGGTACTCCCTTTATCAGGATTTGTGCTATTGTATCTTAATGAAACACTGTGATTTGTTTCTTGATCCAAGTCAGGATTACCAGCACTTAGTTGTAGAGGGTTTGTATTATCCACTACATTTTGCAATTGTGTAATGCTAGGAGCATTAGTTGAGCTTCTATAGAAAAGTCTTAAGTTCTTCTCTTTACTGAATGCATACCTTATCATAGCAAAAGGAAGAACGTTTTGGAATGTTCTTGTGGTAATTAAGGTATTTGGCGAAAGTTGTTCTCCATCTAATTTAGCAACTTGGTAGTTTAAATTGGCAAAGATCATAAAGTCTCTACCTTTCATGTATCTATACCCTGCACTTGCTGTTTGAGTATTGTACTGGTTTAAAAAACTATTACTTAAGTTATTATTAAGAATGTTATAAGTACCAGTTTCTGTATTAAAGTCGAATGTTGATTGTCCTGACTCACTATCGGACCAATCTGTTTTGTATGAAAAACGAAGTCCGTGGCTTTTCCCTAATGAATGAGAATAATCAGCTCTGATATCGTAATTATTCTTAAATACGATTTTTGAGCTTTCTTGATTCAAATCGAAACCCATGTTCTCAGTTTGATCTTCGGAAATCAATAATGATTGATAATCCTGCTTGCTGTTGTTGTTGCCAACACCAATAGAAAACGTTTGTCCTGGTTTTGCAAAACGATGTCTATATAAAAGGTTGAAACGTACTGTAGAAGCAATGTTTTCACTTGATTCGTTCGTGATGTTATAGTTTAGTACCTCAGAGAGTATACTAGTTTTTCCATCAATATAATCTCCAATTTCGGCATTTTGGAAGCTTACTACTGGAGTGAAAATAATTGAGTTGTTCTTGTTGATATCATACTGCATTCTCACATTCACACGATGATTTTGATTGATCTTATCACCTTGGTGATACTCTCTGTAGTCTTGTGTAACATTTTCGCCAAGGAAAATAACTTGGTTTACAGTATCTATTGAATTGTTTTTAGTGTGATTATAAAAGTAACTCATGTTAACTTTTATTTTCTCTCCCCAATTATCAGTTAAGTTTAAGCCAACTGCGTTTGTAGCCGTAATACCACTTTGTCCATTTACAAGGAAATCACCAGAATTTGCACCAACCGATGATCCTCCACGGCCTCCGCCACCTCGACCACCTCTACCTCTTCCTGAGCTGGATGAACCTAGGACTCCTAATAAGTCATCGGATGAGAAGTTTTCTTGATTGATGTTATTAAATAAGCCTATAAATGAAATTCGTAAATCTTGTTTGAAGTAGTTTACATTGCCACCGGCACTATATCTGTTGTCTGTACCGTAACCGGCAAAAACCTTCCCAAATTGCCCGTTGCTTTTTCCGCTTTTGGTAACAATGTTTATAGTTTTCTCAGTATTTCCATCATCCACTCCAGAAAACTGAGATTGATCACTCAAACGATCAAAAACCTGTACTTTATCTATTATTTCGGCTGGTAAGTTCTTCAAAGCAACACTTGCATCATTACCAAAAAACTCTCTTCCATCAACAGTAACACGCTTTACATCTTCTCCCTGAGCTTGTAACTTCCCATTTGAATATTGAACGCCTGGCATCTTCTTAACGAGGTCTTCAGCTGTTGCATCAGGGTTAACTTTATAAGAATCTGCTGTAAATTGGGTGGTGTCACCTATAATTTCAACTCTATTTTGCTTTCCTTTAACTTCTATTTCATCAAGTAGTTTAGAATCTTCTTCAAGCGTGATTTTTTCAAAAACCTTATCTTTTGCCAATAAAGGAACTGACTCAGTACGCGGTAGGAAACCAACTGAGCTTACCTTTAATAAATAAAACCCTTTTGCCACATTAGCAAATTGAAACTTACCATCCGTATCACAAATAGTAGCTAATTGAAATGTGGTATCTTTTGGTGTAGTCAAAACTACTGTAGCTGCAACAATACCTTCATTGTTGGAGTCGCTAACTTTTCCTGATACATTAAAACTGTTTTGTGAAAACCCGTAAAAAGGTAATACAAGAAGAAATAAAAAGGGAGTTATTTTATTCATAAATGAAATTTTATTGCCCTTTGACACCACTAAACCTAAAAGGTTTAATTAGATATTAAATTTATTTACTTCTGTCACTGCATGATTAACTGCTCTAGCAGTTAATGCCATAAAAGTTAATGACGGATTCTGGTTGCCCACCGAAGTCATACAAGCACCATCAGTAACAAAAACATTGTTGCAATGATGCAATTGATTATTGGAATTTAGCATTGAAGTTTTGGGATCCTTCCCCATTCGTACACCACCCATTTCATGGATGTCTAAGCCTGGATTTTGCTTTGAATCAAACATTGAAATATCCTTACAACCAGCCTTATGAAGCATTTCGGTAGCTTGCTCTTGAAAATCGACCATCATTAAATGATCATTTTCTTGGTATTCAATTGATGTAATTAATAAGGGGACTCCCCATTTATCTTTTTTATCGGGACTTAACCTTACATGGTTTGTTTCCACTGGAATGGTTTCACCTTGCATTTGGATATATATTCCCCAACTACCAGGTTCAGTCATTTCATTTTTAAATGTTGTACCAAAGCTTTCGCCAGATTTTGGGTTTCCTTGAGATCTTCCTGCCGAAAAAGCTACCATATAACCTCTTTGAAAATCCATTTCTTGTTTTCGAAGGTTCCTAAAATTCGGCATAAAGGCAGAAGTTGGTCGCCTTCCATAATAATAAGAGTCATCAAATCCATCTATTTTCGCATTCCCCTGACCCCTGTACTGATGGAAAGCAATGTATTTTCCTAGCATGCCGTTATCATTACCTAATCCATTTGGAAATCTATTACTTTGAGAATTAAGAAGTATTAGGTTCGTATTTAAGCAGGCAGCGTTTACAAATATTATTTTTGCAAAATATTCTATCTCTTCACCAGTATTAGTATCTATTACTTTTACACCACTAGCTTTTCCCTTTTGTTCGTCGTAAATTATAGAGGAAACAACAGAAAAGGGTCTTAATGTTAAATTACCCGTCTGGGCTGCCCAAGGAATGGTAGATGAATTGGAGGAAAAATAGGCACCATATGGACATCCCCTGTAGCATAAATGTCGTGCTTGACATTGTCCTCTTCCTTGAGTAAGGTGATGCTCTTTAGGATTTGTTAAGTGAGCACAACGCCCAATGATGACTTGCCTGCCTTTGTAATCTTTCGCAATTCGTCTTTGAATATGTTTTTCTACGCAGTTTAATTCCCATGGATCCAAAAATACACCATCGGGCAAGGAGTCAATCCCGTCATTGTTACCACTAATTCCTACAAAGTCTTCTACTTGATCATACCATGGAGCAAGGTCTTTATAGCGAATAGGCCAATCAACTGCAAAATCATCTCGCAATGGGCCTTCAAATTCGAAATCACTCCATCTTTGTGTTTGACGAGCCCAGATCAAAGATTTACCGCCAACTTGATATCCTCTTATCCAATCAAAAGGCTTTTCTTGAATATATGGATGCTCTGCATCTTTGGAAAAAAAATGCTGAGTAGCCTCATCATAAGCGTAACACTTATTTACAATAGGATTTTGTTCCCGTTCGGCTACTGTTTCCCTGCTTCTGTGCTCCATATCCCATGGGTTATGCATAGCGGTAGGATAATCAGTGACGTGCTTTACATCTCTTCCTCTCTCTAGCACCAATGTTTTGAACCCTTTCTCACATAACTCTTTAGCTGCGAATCCACCGCTAATTCCTGACCCTATAACAATGGCATCGTAGGTATTGTCTTTTTTTGACTGACCGTTAAGATTCATATTTTTCTAAAGCTTCGTCTTCTTTTCTTCTCATGAGAGCGGCATCGCTGCTAGTTTTATCTTTAAAACCACATAAATGAAGAATTCCATGGATAATTACACGTCGTAATTCTTCTTCAAACTCATTGTTTAATTCAGTAGCATTGGCCTTAACTCTATCAACACTAATATATATATCAGAATCAATTATGTTCTCAGTTTCGGAGTTATCAAATGTGATGATATCGGTATAAGTATCATGTGAAAGGTATTCCAAGTTTACTTTGTGTAATCCTTCATCAGTTTTAAAGATGTAGTTTACATCTCCAATTTTCTTATTGTTGACTTGAGCAATACTTTTGATCCAGTTTTTAAGTTTCCTCTTTTCTTTTGGTTCAAAATTTATTCCTTCGGAGTGAAAAAGTATCATTTCAGTATTTGTTTTAAATCGCTATCGCTCACTGTTAATAATCCAACCTTTGGGAGTCTTTTAGTAAGTTCTCGCCAATTCTTATCCTTTTTATATACCTTTTGAAGCATATTCACAGCTTTAGAAACTTGTCCATTGTTTGCTAGCGTAATTGCAGTCCAATATTTCATTTCTAAGTTGTTAGGGAACATTTGCATGGCAGCATTGTAAGCAGTCATCGCATTGTCCATATTACCGTATTCTACTTGCAGATCACCCTCATTCATGTATTCATATGCCCTATGAACTTTTAAAAGCCTAGAGATTTCTGAAATGGGATCTTGGTGGTCATCTACTCTCAAATCTACCACAAAATCATCATTCCAAGGTTCTCCGGTCGATTCCAACTTAACAACCCTAATAGCAGCACTTTGCTTTCCTCTTATATCTCCACCAACTCCTTGAGCTGCTTCTAGTGCTTTGAGCATTCTTTCAGCGAGTGGAAGCCCGCGACTATTCTCAAAAACTTGAGCCATGGCTTCAGGTACTTGGTCGGTAAGCATCATATTTGATTGTACAGAAAAGTCTTTTCCTGAAATATGCCCTGCAAAGTCAACGCATTTCTTACCAGTATGTACGGCAATATTACCTCGATTGTCTACAATAGCTACTTGCCTGACCTCTCTGGACTCATCTGAAGAAAGCAATTCAGTTAAGGTTTCATTGGCTGTTTTTCCTTGTGCTATTAATTCTAAACCCCTTGGTCCAAATGATTTATTTACAAATGACTGCGTTGCAATTGCTCCCACACCACCTTTTGCCCAAGCAACAACATTTCCTACACTGAACCAATGACTTTGTACAGCAACACCCATTTCTCCAGTTTCTTTATCGATAGCGACAATAGAAAAAGTATGTGCCAAGCCATCGTTCGTTTTGAAGAACTGTGCTTGAAGTGAACTAACAATCAGAAAAAAGAACAAAAAGTAATACTTCATAATATATAGACTAGGTTAAAAATAAAGCCACAAAATACACCTAAAATCGTACCTAAGAAAACCTCAATGCTTGTATGCCGTCCTAAAAATACCCTTGAAAAACCCACAGCAATGGCAAACATAAACAAGACGAAAGCAAATGGGAATGAAACGGTATATGCCATGGTTGAAACCAAAAAAGCAAAGGAACTATGGAGAGAAATCTTGATCCAGTTGTTGATAATGAATGACAAGGCGATTTGAGAAAACACTATTATTGCACCAAGCCTGACCAAAATTGAATTTTCAAAAACAAACAAGAGACCTATTTGGAATAAAATTAGAATCAAAATAACCCAATATAACTTTTTGCGACTTTCTTGATTAGACACATCGAAGTCTTTGAAAATGCCTCGTTTTATTTGAACCCATATGTAAATGATCAATGGTACAACCAATCCAAATAATAGTTGACCACCAAGCTTCAAAGCTTCATTTCGGGTGAAAAAGTAATAATTGACATAAGCTACCGAAATAACGCCTAGCACAATGGGATGACCTATTGTTGAAGTTATTTTAGCCGCCTGATTGCCAATGCTTTGGTTTGTCATACGATACAAAACTATTCAATCATAGATAAATTCATGAACAAAATTGAAAATAGATGAACCTCCTTATCTCTGCTTAGCAATTGAATTCGTTTATTTGTGGTGAGATAAATCCCGAATGATTAAAAAAGTATTAGTAATTCTTCTTTTGAGTGTTGGTAGCTTAAATGCCCAAGAGCTCACAACTATAAAAGGTACGATCAAAAACTTCAGTGATGGCTTAATAAGTTTGACTATCTATCCTAATTGGGAAGTTAACCCCGTAGAACACTATATTTCGATAGATTCTTCAGGACGATTTGAATTTGAAACCAATCTAACGGCTTATAACTATATAGACCTCAATATTGGAAAAATTGGTTACCTTTTTTGGATGATAAAAGGTGGGGACGATGTTTATCTTTTGCTAGATTATAATGATCCCATCGGTAGTTTCTACACTAGCGGTACTGGAGGATCTAAGTTCTTATTCATGCATGACTATTTTGTCAATTATGAGCATGGCTTAGATGCTGATCTAAAAGTAAAAAACAATTACAATCAAAGTTTGCCCGCTTTCGTAAGCTATGTTGACTCACTTTCTCAGTCGAAATTAAAGTTTTTAGAGAGTAAGAGAAAAACAATTTTAGATGAGTTCTTCTTGCTCAAAAAGGCAGATATAATAGGAAAACGAAATAGGCAAATTGTAGAATATGCTCAAAGCAATAACTTGGCTCCTGCTGATGTAAAAAAGAACTTAGAATTCTTCTCTGTTTCTCCAGAAAGGCAAGCTTTATCTTTTGAATTCAATGATTTTTTCGACGAATGGATAGATTTAAACAAACAATTCCAAGAATTTGAAGCCTTGTCACTAGTAGATGAGCTCAATTTTATTAGGGTTTTATTCTTTAATGGGCAAATGGAACGCCCTATGGCAGAATTGAAAATGCATCAAAGGGTACTTAGATTTGTTGAGAATCACACCTATCTGCCCGAAATGCAAAAAGGGGTAGATGAGTATTATGCCTTTGTGAGAAATGATAAGTTAAAAGCTACCATAAAGAACAGTATAGATCGTAAAAAACGCTTTTTTGATGGTTTCATGTTACCAGTAGTATCATTTATCAAACAAGACGGAAAAGAACTTAAAAACAAAGAGCTGGAAAAAAAGAATACCCTTCTTTATATTTATGAGGATGATTGCATTATTTGTGAAGATGATTTTGATTATTTCAATCTGGTGGCAAGCAATTTTGACAAAAAAGACAAGTTTCAGTTTTATACTATTCCATTGAAAGGGAAGTCGGACTTGTTTTTTGAGGCAAAAACCAATGCAGAGTTAAGACCAAGTAATGAAGACCAAATAAAAACAACCTTCGCTTTCAAAGAGTCTCCAGGAATATACCTAATAGATACGGAAGGGAAAGTTTTCGGTGATTTACCTGAACCAGCACTTGACGAAGGAAGGTCGCTTATCAAGGCAATACGAGATCATATTCCTAAAAAAGACTAACCTGTATAGAAATAACTTTTATGGTTCCGTACGACAATTATATTTCTGTCGTTGTTTTTAGACCACTGTCAGATTAAATTTGATAAATTCGATTGAATTTATGCTCTAGAATTAACACTATGAAGAAGCTTCTTATTTTAACTTTAATAAGTCTTTTCGCTCATCAAAGTATTGCTCAGTCGCAATATTTTGGGCAAAATAAACCACGATATAAGAAAATTGATTTTGAAATTCTTCAAAGTCCGCATTTTGAATTGTATCATTACTTTGAAGGTAAAAAAGAACCTAATAGTATTTTATTAAATAGCGAACACTGGTATAACCTTCATCAGGAAGTTTTTAAACTAGCCTTTATAAAACCCAATCCACTTATTATTTATAAAACCCATCCGGATTTTCAAGAGACTACTGCAATTGGTGGACGAATAGGCGAGGGTACAGGTGGAGTAACTGAAGGTCTTAGAAATAGGGTTGTAATGCCCATGATGTATAGCAAAAGACAAACGGATCATGTGTTAGGTCATGAACTAGTCCATGCTTTTCAATATCAAACCATGATTAATGGTAGTGATAGTACGAGTTTGGCAAATATTCAAAATCTTCCACTTTTTATGGTTGAGGGTTTAGCCGAATACATGTCACTTGGTAGAAACGACTCTCACACAGCTATGTGGATGAGAGATGCGGTGGAGAACAATGATTTGCCCAGCATTGAAGACCTCATAACCAAGCAGTATAAGTATTTTCCGTATCGCTGGGGACAGGCTTTTTGGTCGTATGTAACTGCAACCTATGGAGATGACATCATTAGGCCCTTATTTAAGGAGACAGCCATTTATGGAATTGAAGCTGCATTTCAACGAAATTTCAAAATGGACCTTGACCGGTTTTCGGCAAAGTTTCAAAAAGAACTCGTTGATACTTATAAACCACTCAAAGACGGAAAAAGTCTTGAAGTTATAGGCCAAACCTTAGCTTCGGAGAAGAATGCGGGTGAAATGAATGTTTCTCCGGCCATTAGCCCTGATGGAAGTATGATCGCCTATATTTCTTCTAAAAATGTGCTCAGTTTAGATATTTTCATTGCGGATGCCAATACAGGTAAAACCATTAGACGGATACCTAGCACATCATTTGGTGGACATGTGGATTCATACAGCTTTATTGAGACGGCTGGTGCTTGGTCACCAGATAGCAAGAATTTTGCGATTGTAGTGCAAAGCAAAGGGAACAACAAGTTGGTTGTGGTTGATATTGGTAATGGAAATAAAAAGTCCTTTGATATTGATGGAGTTGAGTCATTTACTAACCCTGCTTGGTCTCCAGATGGCAACAGCATCGTTGTTTCAGGATTAAATAATGGTATAAGCGACCTTTATCAATTCAATATAAAATCTAAAGAAGTAGTTAACTTAACAAAAGATGAATACTCCGATATGCAACCTGAGTTTTCACCTGATGGAAGGTTTATCTACTTTGTTTCAGATCGTGACCCTCGCTCTCCCCGTTTGGAAAAAGCAAATCTAGGGATCAGTAGATTGGATCTTGCCACTAACAAAATCATTTCATTCGATATATTTTTTGGAGCTGATAATTTTAATCCTCAAGTAAGCCCAGATGGCAACTGGGTACTGTTTTTATCAGATAGAAATGGTTATAGAAACTTATATAAGTTTAATGTTACAAGCAACGAAATTCAAGAACTTAGTAATTATTATACAGGTATCAGTGGCATTACCATGTATTCGCCAGCGATTAGCATTTCGCACGAAAACGCTGATGTTGCATACACATATTTCTTCAATGGTAATTATAGCATAGTTAAAGCCAATTTAGATGATTTTAAAGGTGTTGTGGTTGAAAACAAAGTGGATAAAATCGCTGGAAAACTGCCACCATTGTCTTTACTAGATGGAAGGGATATAGTAGAGAGAAACCTAGGAGTTGCGAAACTAATGCCTGGAGTGAGAGAATCAACATTTGAAGACAAAAAGTACGAAGCAAGATTTAAATTAGATTACCTTGCAAATAGTGGCTTAGGTGTTTCTGCATCAAGATTTGGGACTGGAATGGGCGGTGGAATTACAGGGCTTTTTAGCGATATGCTAAATAATAATCAGCTTTCTGGTACACTTGCACTAAATGGTGAAATTCAAGATTTTGGAGGTCAGTTTTATTATTTAAACCAAAAAAGGCCTTTTCAGTTTGGAGCATCAATAGCACATATTCCGTATCAATTTTATGATGGAAACTTAAACCAAGACCGATTTACAATTTTAGATACTATCGCTCAAAGCGGAAACCTTCAGCAAGTTTATGCTGAACAGAAATTAAGAATTTCAAGGTTATTTATAGATCAAGCAAGTGTGTTTGCTTTTAAACCACTAAGTACTGCAAAGCGATTGGAGTTTGGTTTAACATTGAGCAGGTATTCATTTAAAGTTAGGGAATATGGCGATATTGGAATTGCTACTACTGACGGTCAAATAATTTATGATTATTTTCCTCAGCAGCAAAGTAGAAATGCAAATGTTCCAAAGTCTGAATTACCACAGGAATTACAAGACTTATACAGAACATCAAACATCAATAGACTCTATGCTGCATATGTAGGTGACAATGCCACTTTTGGTACTGTTGCTCCACTAAATGGGTACAGATACAGGTTTCAAATAGGTCAGGCTTTTGGTTCTACTTCTTTTACTGAGGCACTTATAGATGCACGGAAATACATTTATTTAAAACCTTTAACTATTGCTGGTAGGATATTTTATGAAGGAAGATTAAACCCTAGCAACCTTGACAGAGTAGCACTGCTCAATCCACTTAGTTTAGCATTTCCGTGGTATATGCACGGTTTGAATGGGGGAGGGTTTAGAATTCAGCAAGGATTTAATTCACCTGGTGCGGCACGATTTAGCGGAGAGCAAATGGCTTTAGCAAATTTTGAACTTAGATACCCATTTACAGGTCCAGACCAGCTCGCTCTCATTAAATTTAATTATGTTCCTAGCGATATTAACTTCTTTGTCGACGGTGGAATGGTGTGGTCGAAACAAAGTACCAGTGGAAATCCAGATCGCCCCTTAGACTTTGTAAATACCGTGCTTAAAGATCCAGTTATTAGTACAGGAATGAGCCTTAGAGTAAATGTACTCGGTTATGTGATTTTAGAACCATACTTTGCTATCCCATTCTATGATGGTAAAAAGCAAGATATGGTAACTGGAATTAATTTTATGGTCGCTGGCTGGTAAATCTTATTTTCCCACATATATTTGTGGCGATTTGAGGTGGTTAACTCTCCCGATAGTTATCGGGAGGCTAGAGCGTTTGACAAATTATGGGGGATTAGCTCTCCCGATAGTTATCGGGAGGCAAGAATGTTTGACAAATTATGGGGGATTAGCTCAGTTGGCTAGAGCGTTTGACTGGCAGTCAAAAGGTCGCAGGTTCGATTCCTGTATCCTCCACGAGCCTTGATTTCAAGTCAGGGTTTGTTTATTGGACTTTGGGCAGTTGAAAGTCTCATGACTAGGCGTCTTATCTTAATTCCCTATTCTTTAGCTTCTACTAGTTTATCTCTCTCCTAAAGTGAAGGTTTCAAAATAGCGTTGCAAGTGGATATGACGTTGTTGATCTAGTTTTAAACATTTCCTTTAAGCCATTTATTATTTTGTAATTTATCTTCATTTTTTGACTAGATTCAACACTTTTACGCCTTACTGACTTTAATTAGAAGTCTTTTTTTCTAAATTGTAGCCTATTCAACCTATTAAAATGATTTCAAGAAATACAATACAGCTTTTATTAGTTGTGGGCTTGCTATATTCGATTCATTTGTCCTGTTCCGATGGCTCGGCTCAAGGAGCTACTTCACCTGATGTAGTCGATTACAACCTTCATATACGTCCTATTTTATCAGATAATTGCTTTACCTGCCACGGACCAGATGCCAACAAGCGTAAAGCGAACCTTCGACTTGACATCGCCGAAGAAGCATTTAAAGCTTTAAGCGAAACTCCTGGAGCTCACGCGATAGTTCCTAAAAAACCATTGCAGTCTGAAGTTTATAAAAGACTGATAACTGAAAACCAAAAGGAATTAATGCCCCCACCTGCTTCTAATTTGAAGCTGACTGAGAACGAAATTAACCTTATTGAGAAATGGATAAAGCAAGGTGCAGTTTATAAACCACATTGGGCTTTTATTGCTCCAGAGAAATCCAAGTTACCACGTGTTGATGACGAAGATTGGACAAAAAATGAAATCGACTTCTTTGTCTTAAATAAACAAGAACAAAACAATCTAAAACATCAAGCCGAAGGAGATAAAGAGAGTCTTTTAAAAAGAGTGAGTTACGACATTACTGGCTTGCCTCCAAGTTTAGAATTGATGGATAGCTTTTTGGCGGATGAAAGTGAGGATGCTTACGAAAAAGTCGTTGATAAGCTTTTGTCCCTACCTTCATATGGTGAGAAAATGGCTGTATACTGGATGGATATCTCTCGTTTTGCTGATTCTCATGGGTACCAAGACGATAGTTACCGAAGCCAATGGCCATGGAGAGATTGGGTCATTCATCAATTTAATCAAAATACGCCCTATGACAAGTTTGTCACTTTGCAACTTGCTGGTGATTTAATGCCTGAGGCTTCAAAAGAACAGATTCTAGCAACTGCCTTTAATAGAAATCATAAAATAACTGAGGAGGGAGGAATTATAGATGAAGAGTATAGGGTTTCGTACGTATCGGATCGTACCAATACTTTTAGCAAAGCATTTTTGGGAATGACGATGGAATGTGCTTCCTGTCATGATCACAAATATGACCCAACCTCGCAAAAGGATTATTACCAATTATTCTCATTTTTTAACAACATAGAAGAACGAGGAAGAGAATCTGTTGTTGGTGGGCCTGAGACATATGCAAAGGTACCTTACATGAAGATTACCAATGGTGAGGTGGATAGTTTGCTTACTTTTATAAACAAGCGAGATACTAGCCAGCTTATCGTTTCAATAATGGGAGAATTACCGGATAGTACAAGACCCACCTTCGTGCTCAACAGAGGTAATTATGATCAACATGGAGAAGAAGTAACACCAGTTACGCCGGACTTTATTTTGCCTTTTGAAAAAACCTTACCTAAAAACAGACTAGGCTTGTCTAAATGGTTATTTGACAAAAAGAATCCACTTACAGCAAGGGTGTTTGTAAATCAAGTATGGCAAGAATACTTTGGTGTTGGACTGGTTAAAACCACCGGTGATTTCGGTATGCAAGGCAGCTTGCCAAGTCATCCAGAATTGCTTGACTGGCTAGCTGTTGACTTTATGGAACAAAACTGGGACGTAAAAAAACTGATCAGAAAAATGGTGACATCGGCAACTTACCGTCAAAGTGCTAATATTGATGACAAGTCATTAACACTTGATCCTGAAAACAAATGGCTCACAAGAGCACCGAGAGCTAGACTTAAAGCTGAGTTTATCCGTGATTTACTTTTAACATCAAGTGGTTTACTCACAGATGTGATTGGTGGGCCAAGCATTAAGCCATATCAACCAGAAGGGTTATGGGAAGGGGCTTCATCGGGTAGAGGGATTTTATCCATGTACAAGCAAGATCATGGCGATGACTTATACCGAAGAGGACTTTATTGTTTTATCAAAAGAACGGTTCCCCCTCCATCTATGACAATTTTTGATGGAAGTAATAGAGATCAATGCGAAGTAGCTCGAATGAACACAAATACACCGTTGCAAGCACTGGTTCTACTAAATGACCCTACAGTGCTAGAGGCCTCTCGAGTATTTGCAGCGAAGCTTTTGAAAGAAAAAAGTAGTCCCAAAGACAAGATTTACAAGGCATTCAGAACTATTGTGTGTCGTAAGCCAAGTGATAAAGAAGTCGAGATCTTGGACATTTACGTTGCTAAAAAGAAATCGAAGCTAGATCTAAAAACAGCTTCAGAATTATTAAATGTTGGTGAATATCCTCTAGAGAAAAATATAGATAAAATAGAATTGGCAGCTTTAATGCAAGCAATTACGATTCTTTACAATATGGAGGAGACCCTTATTAAAACCTGATATGAATAAAGAATTATTTGAACACGGACTTACATTTAACAGGCGAAAGTTTTTATCCCGAGCTAGCTTAGGACTTGGAACTGCTGCTTTAGGCTCTTTACTTATGCCAGGTTTATTTACTGGGAAAGGTGGTGAAGATGAGAGTTTTACTCCAGGAATTCCTGATTTTGCACCTAAAGCAAAAAGAGTAATTTACTTGTTTCAAAACGGTGCTCCTTCGCAGTTAGAGTCTTTTGACTATAAGCCTAAGCTAAACGATTTGTGGGGACAAGAGCTACCAGATTCTATTAGAGGATCTCAGCGATTGACAGGTATGACAGCTGGCCAATCGTCCTTCCCAATGGTGGGTTCGTTCACACCTTTTCAGCAATATGGTCAATCGAGAGCGTGGATAAGCGATTTGTTCCCTTACACAGCAAAAATTGCGGATGACATTTGCATCATTAAGTCAATGCACACCGAAGCTATCAATCATGATCCAGCTTTGACTTTTCTACAAACTGGAGCTCAGCAAGGCAATAGACCAAGTATGGGAGCATGGTTGAGTTATGGATTAGGTAGTGAGAATCAAAATTTGCCTGCATTCACTGTTTTGTTATCTAGAGGAATAGGAAATGGTCAAGGTGTTTATTCAAAACTATGGACAAATGGTTTTTTAGAATCAACTCATCAAGGAGTCCAAATGAGCAGTGGAGAGGATCCTGTACTCTATTTGAAAGACCCAAAAGGGATGAATAGAGCAGATAGAAGAGAGCTCTTGGACAACTTAGCACAATTGAATCAAATCACTTATGATAAAATAGGTGACCCCGAAATCAATGCGAAAATTAAGCAGTATGAGATGGCATATCGCATGCAAACTGCTGTACCGGAGATCATGGATGTATCCAAAGAACCAGACAGTATTGTAAAGCTTTATGGACCCGAATGTCTAGTACCAGGTACATTTGCTGCAAATTGTCTTCTGGCAAGAAAATTATCTGAAAATGGCGTTCGTTTTGTTCAACTGTACCATCAAGGTTGGGACCAGCATGGTAACCTGCCATATGAAATAGAAAGACAAGCAATGGACGTAGATCAAGCTTCTGCTGCACTTGTTACAGATCTTAAACAGAGAGGACTTCTAGATGAGACCTTGGTGATTTGGGGCGGAGAGTTTGGTCGCACCAGCTATAGTCAAGGAACTCTTACAAAGGATAATTACGGCCGAGATCACCATCCTAGATGCTTTAGTATCTGGATGGCAGGTGGCGGAATTAAGCCAGGAATGGTCTATGGAGAAACCGACGAGTTAGGTTATAATGTCATTAAAAACCCAGTACACGTTCATGATTTTCATGCTACTGTATTGAACCAAATGGGTCTAAACCATGAAAAATTGATTTTCAAACACATGGGAAGACGATTCCGATTAACGGATGTTGCTGGAAATGTAATCAAAGACATTCTGACTTAAAACCTAAAGCCATTTATGAAAAGCAACTGGAAAGGGCTTTTAGAAAACACGCTATTTGTTGTTACGCTACTGCTATTATTTCTTCTAATTTTTGAAAGCTATATTGAACTTCCATCTTGGTTTCAACCAATGGGAAGACTCCACCCACTAGTTTTACATTTCCCTATCACGTTGCTATTTTTAGCATTCGTTTATGAGGTTTTACCGTCCAAATGGTTTGTTGAAAACAATGAAATTTATACTCAATTAGCCAATTTACTCTTACTCTTTGCTGCTATTTCTGCGGGGTTGACAGCTGTTTTTGGACTATTTTTGTCTTTGGAGTCAGGATACGATCCAGATTCACTCTTTTGGCATAAGTATTTAGGTTCAGGGTTAGTAATACTTTCAACCATTCTTTATTGGTTTAAAAACTGGAGACCCGAAAATAAAAAAGTATCAAAAGTAATTGCTTTTATTTCTCTACTTGCTTTAATGATTGGAGCACATAAAGGTGCAGATATCACTCATGGTGAAGGATTTTTATTAGGTGATTTTGGTAAAAAAGTACGCGAACCTGTAGCTTTTGAAGATGCTCTTGTTTTTGAAGACTTAGTAATGCCTATTTTAGAAGATAAGTGTACCTCATGTCATAATAAACAGAAAGCCAAAGGTGAATTGATCATGACTTCAATGGCTGATTTACTTAAAGGAGGGAAATCAGGAGAAATTTTCACAGTTGGGCATCCAGAAACCAGTACTCTTGTAGAACGTTTGTTACTTCCGCTTGAAGATGAGGAACATATGCCACCCAGTGGCAAACCACAATTAGATGCGGACGAAATTGCAATTTTGAGATTGTGGATTAAACACAAGGCAGATGTAAAATTAAAACTTGCTAGCATTCCTCCTAATGACTCTTTGAGTATTTTGGGAAGAAAACGAATTGGAGTAAAGGATAAAACAAAAGAATATAGTTTTGAAGCAGCCAATCCTGATGTTATAGAAGAACTAAACAATCCTTACAGGGTTATTATGCCTTTGTCTAGAAACTCCCCTGCGGTAGAAGTTTCATTTTATGGCACCAAAGAGTATTCTGGGGAAAGGTTGGAAGAGTTACTCAAAATTAAAACTCAGATTGTTTCTTTACAACTAAATAAAATCCCAGTTAAAGACGCCGATTTAAAAGTCATTGAGCAACTTGAAAACCTTGATCAATTAAATGTTAACTTCTCAGAAGTAAGCAGTAGTGGACTTTTAGGTCTGAAAGAATTAAAAAAACTTGAAAAACTTTCCATTGCGGGTATTGATATCAATAGGGTTGATATCGAAAAACTAATTAAGGCCCAAAAAGGACTAAAGTCAATTCATGTTTGGAATACTGGGGCAAGTGAGATTGAGATCAAAGAACTTAGAAAGCAATTCCCCAATATTGAAATTGTAGGAGGCAGAGATGGACTAAATGAAATGCTTATTCAACTCAACGAACCCTACATTGCTAATTCCTCTGCTATTTTTAAGGATTCATTAATTCTACAATTAGGTCATCCAATTAAAGGAGTTGATATGAAACTCTCAATGGACAATAAGGCAATTGATAGCCTGACTAGTTTAGCTTATGTGCCAAACAAAATTGTGATTAGAGAGTCGAAAGCTTTTAAGGCAAAAGCTTATAAAAATGGCTGGTTATCAAGCGAAGAAGTTGTATTAAACGTTTATCAGAATAAATATGATCCTGATACCGTCTTATTGCTTACTAAGCTTAATCGAGTTCACCCAGCAAATGGATCGCTTACTTTCTTCGATAAGGTTTTAGGTAAAAATGGTGCAAATAATCCAGCTTGGGCAAATAATTGGGCTGGTTTCCAGAAAAATGACATGGAGCTTATCCTCCAATATGACAAGCCAGTTCCAGTTTCTAGTATTTCACTTAATTTTTTGGTTGAGTCGGAGACAAGCATCTTTTTTCCCGAGAGTATTCAAATATGGGGTGGAAATGATCCAAACAAACTTCAGTTATTAACGACAGTTCGTCCCAAGCAACCTACTGAAGCATTGAAGGGTTATATACAACTCATTAATTGTCCAATTAAAACGTTTACAGGGACACATTTTAAAGTGGTTGCTAGGCCATTACAAACAATTCCAAGCTGGAGGTCAAAGACAAAACGTGTTGCCCTGTTTTTGGTAGATGAGTTGTTTGTGAATTAAGTTTTGTATTATTTTGGGTGATGTGTTACAATACCAAACAAACCAGCAGAGTCACTGAGTTAGAAGCTCGATTTAAGGTTAAACTGAAGGAAACTTCACGGCCGGTGACCTCTGAGCGATTTGTCGGCTTTTCTTTTCCTGAGACACCTGTTGTAAGTTCTAATGATAAAAGTGCTATCTCCATGTATCAATGGGGGCTTATTCCACCTTGGTCTAAGGATGACGGCATCCAAAAGTTTACGCTTAATGCCAAAATTGAAACTTTAGACGAAAAACCATCATTTCGAGATTCGCTTCAAAAGCGGTGTTTAGTGTTAGTCAATGGATTTTACGAATGGAAATGGCTGGATGAGAAAGGAAAACGTAAACTACAATACGAAATCACAGCTGAAAACGACGAACCTTTTGCCATGGCAGGCATTTGGTCGGAATGGCAAGACCCTGTAACTAAAGACAAAAGAAATACATATTCAATTATAACAACAGAGGCTGATCTTTTTATGTCCGAAATTCATAATTCGGCCAAGCGAATGCCAGTAATACTTCCTAATCAGTTGGAAATGGAATGGTTAAATGGAGCCCCACATTTAGATTTTGTTAAAAAGTCTATTAGGCTTAAAGCAAAGCCGCTTCATACTCAAATGGAATTATTTTAATCTTCAATAATGAAAAACATCATTTTAGTAATCATTGCAATTATTCCTTTTATCTCCTTTAGCCAAGAGAATCCTAATTACAATGACTCATTAGCTACTAGCCTAGGTGCGGATGATTACGGAATGAAGTCTTACGTTCTTGTTTTGTTAAAAACGGGAAGCAATTCTTCAACTGATATAGAAGAGCGAAAGAAAAGCTTTCAGGGTCATATGGCTAATATTGGAAAAATGGTCAAAGCAAATCAATTAGTTATAGCCGGACCAATGGGAAAAAATGATGATTCTATAAGAGGAATTTTTATTCTTAACACCTCTACAGTAGAAGAAGCAAGAGAAATATTAAAGTCTGACCCAGCAATTTCTGCCAACTACCTTGAAGCCGTCTTTTATCCATGGTATGGCTCCGCAGCCCTTTCTACCTATCTACCGTTTTCAGATCAGGTCTGGAAAAAACAGCCTTAAAAAATTTACTTATCGAGCTCTTTCAAAGCTTCCATTAAAGTTGAATTCTCTTCTTTTGTTCCAACCGAAATTCTCAAACAGTCTTCACAAAGTGTAACATTTGAACGATCTCGTACGATAATTTTATTTTCTAGCAACTTTTGAAACAAGGTCTTCGCATTTCGGAATTTCACGAGTAATTGATTAGAATCCGAAGGAAACACCTTCTCTGTAGCTCTCAATTTGATGATTTCTTGTGCAAGTAAATCTCTATTTTCACTTATTCGACTTACAAACTCCTGCATAGCTCCAACGTTATCTAAAGCTTTAAGAACATAACCTTGTGTCGCAATATTTAGGTTATAAGGGTACTTGATTTTATTCAAGATTGATATCAATTCGGTATGAGCATATGCAACTCCAACTCGTAAGCCAGCCATTCCCCAAGCCTTTGAAAAGGTTTGTAAAACCATGATATTTTGAAATTCCGCTATTCTTGAAATCATGCTTTCTTCCTTAGAGAAATCACCATAAGCTTCGTCAATAATGAAAAGTATTTCTGGATATTTTTGAATCATATCCAACATTACTTTTTGATCTAAACTATTTCCCGAAGGATTATTTGGACTACAAATCCAGATCAACTTAGTTTTCGGAGTTATTGCAGTTTCAACTGCTCTTTGGTCGATCTCAAAATTAGGAGTTAGGTTAGCTTTCACAACCACTGCCTGTTGTATATCTGCACATACTTGATACATGCCATAAGTTGGTGGCATGATAATCATTTCACTATTATTTGGCTCACATGTAGCTTTTATAACGAGGTCTATAGGCTCATCGGAACCATTACCTAGAAAGATTTGCCCAATATCAACCCCCTTGAGCTTGCCTAGTTTCTCTTTTATCTCTCTTTGATATGGATCAGGATAGCGATTGAAATCACCTTCGGCCACGGAGCCATATGGGTTTTCATTGGCATCAAGAAACACTCCTTCTTTGCCTGAATATTCATCTCTTGCAGACGAATAAGGCTTCAAATTGTAAATATGAGGACGAAATAATTTTTTAAAATCCATGATATGTTTTAAAAGCAAATGCGAAATAAACGATTTAGCTAATCAATTGTATAAGTTTTGACTTTAGAAATTTTAGTTTTGCAGGAAATAAACAGTTTACAGTGCCAAACAAAGAAGAAATCATCGCTTATTTTAAGTCTTTACAGAATTCCATTTGCACCGCTCTTGAAGCGGAAGATGGTAAAGGAAAGTTTAAAGAAGATGCCTGGCAGCACCATGCAGGTGGGGGAGGTTTGTCACGCGTAATAACAGACGGAAACGTCATAGAAAAAGGCGGAGTTAACTTTTCTGCTGTGGAAGGAGTACTTACTGCAGCTATGCAAAAACAGTTAAAAATTGAAGATGATTGCAATTTTATAGCGACTGGTGTTTCTATTGTCATCCACCCAAATAACCCAAAGGTTCCAATCATTCATATGAATGTAAGGTATTTCGAATTAAGTAATGGAACGTACTGGTTTGGCGGTGGTATTGATTTAACTCCCCACTTTATAGATCAACCACAGGCAAAATGGTTTCATGAGCAATTGAAAAATGCTTGCGATGCCAGTGACGGTACCATGTATCCCAATTTCAAAACTTGGGCAGATGATTATTTCTTTATTCCTCATAGAAATGAGACACGCGGTGTGGGAGGGATATTTTTCGACCATTTAAACCCCGATAAAAAGGAAAAGCATAACCTAAGTACTAAGAGAAACATTTTCGATTTTGTAAAAGCAGTTGGAAATAGTTTTGCTCCCATATACACCCATTTAATGCACGTCAACAAGGATAAAAGCTTTACTGAAGCTGAAAAACACTGGCAATTAATACGCAGAGGACGATATGCTGAGTTCAATTTGGTATGGGATAGAGGTACTAAGTTTGGTTTGGTCACCAATGGTCGAACAGAATCAATTTTAATGAGTTTACCACCTCAGGCAAATTGGGAATATGATTACCAAGCGGTAGAAGGGTCCGAAGAACAAAAAACACTCGATTTACTTAAAAAAGGGATCGACTGGGTTAACTCTTAAAATTTAATTGACTCAAATCCCAACGCTCATCACCAGTCGAGCTAATAAAGCCAGCTTCAATTTTTAATGGAGACGGAATATTGTTATGATATAACTGGCCGGTTCCAAGACCTTGAGGTAATAAGTTCTTGTATTGAGCTGTAAATTGACAAATAGCGTTTAGTCCTATGTTAGATTCTAATGCCGATGTAATCCACCATTGTATACCCTTGCTTTCAGCAACGTCAATCCAATCTTTTGAATTCACTAACCCTCCATGAAGGTCAGGTTTTAGAATGATGTATTGCGGTTTGATTGTTTCTAACAGCTTAACTTTATCGTTTTGTCCTATCAACTCTTCATCCAAGGCAATGGGGGTTGGCGTATTTTCGCACAAAAGAGCCATTTCTTCCCAGTTGCAGGCTGCTATTGGTTGTTCAATAGAATGTACTTCTTGTTCACCAAGCTGTTTTAAAACCTCTTTTGCTTTATTAAAACTAAATGCTCCATTTGCATCTACTCTTATGGTTAAGTCTTTTGACGAAAACTTTGACCTTAACTCTTTAATGATTTCATATTCTGTTTTAAAGTCAATAGCTCCAATTTTCAACTTGATTGTCGAAAAACCTTTGTCTAACTTTTCTGAAATCTGTTTTCTCATAAATCCTGCATCACCCATCCAAATCAGGCCGTTGATAGGGATTTTACTATCTCCAGATTCAAATTCATTCAGATAAAGTTTTTGAAATGATTGATTATGAAGCCCTAATTCAGCAGTTTCTACTGCGAAACGAAGGGATGAGGAAAGCTCGGTAGGTTTATTTTCACCATTATTAATGATTGTAACAAATGAAGAAATCTCGCTCTCAATGGTATCAAACTCATGCGATAGTCCAAAAAGTGGACCGGCTTCTCCTAAACCAAATATATCTGGGTTTTCGTTATACCAAAGCTTTAAATAATAAGACGTTTTCTCTTTAAGACTTCCTCTAGAGGTTCCTGCCGTAAATTTAAATTTTAGTGTATGTTTGCACCAAGCTGCTTTTAATTTCATTTCAATGCGAATTTTACGTTTCGTTTTACTTTATCCTTTTGCTGTAATCTACGACCTGATTACTAGCCTGAGAAATAAATTGTTTGATAAAGGATTCCTTAAATCTCATAAACCGCAGCAATTTACAGTTTCAATCGGTAACTTAAGTGTTGGTGGATCTGGTAAAACACCTTTTATAAAGTATTTGATCAAAAACTTTGGTGAAAAACAAATAGGAGTCCTAAGTAGGGGATATGGTAGAAAAACAAAAGGATTCTTTGAAGTAACATCAGAGTCCTTAGCAAGTCAAGTGGGAGATGAGCCCAAAATGATTAAAGATTCTACGCGTGCTGATGTGTTTGTTTGCGAAGATAGAGTGTTAGGTGCCAAGAAAATTTACGATATAAATCCAAGAATTGAGATTTTGTTGCTTGATGATGCTTTTCAGCATAGGTACATTAAGCCAAACTTGAGTGTACTTATTACACCTTTTGACAACCCGTTTACAAGCGATTATTTGTTACCGGCTGGGCTTTTGAGAGAATCTAGAAAAGGAGCTAATAGGGCTGATGTTATCATAGTAAGTAAAGTGCCACTTAGTTGTTCGGAGGATCAGCTAAGAGATTTTGAGCTTCATTTATTTTCAAAACTAACCACCAGAAAACCTCTTTTCTTCTGTCATTATCTAAACTCAACACCAGTTAATGTAGAAAATAAAGAGTTACTAAGTGGGGATAAAGTGTTACTTGTAAGTGGTTTAGCGGATAACAATGCTTTTCAAAAATATGCCAAATCACATTTTGAGGTAAGTGATATTTTTGCGTTTAATGACCATTACAATTATTCGGAATCAGATGTTTTTAGATTTTTTAAGAATTCATTGGAAACGAAAATTCTCACAACTGCCAAAGATTACATAAAATTAAAGGATATTTGCAGCCAAGAACAACTGGTTCGAGTATTTCATACCGAAACAGAAGTTGTTTTCGTTGATCAAAAAGAAAAGTTTAAAGCGATCGTTCTGAATGCCTTTGAAGCACATTCTTAGTATTTTTATTTTTAGTTTAATTGGCTTTTCGGCTTTTAGTCAAGGATCAATCATAGACGATAGTACAAAACAAGTGTATGGTTTAGGCTCTACTGGCTTTTTGTACGAAAAGAATTATTTACGCAACGATACAACACTATTACATCCAGATTCACTTTTAGGTATTTTTCAGCTTACTGACAGAGTAAGACAACAAGAATGGCTATGGCAAGACCTAGGAAATGAAGGTACAGCATCAAAACCTTATTATCCATCATTGCCACATACTATTGCCACCCAAAATGGTTTTAATAGTTTCCATCTTTATGCTCCCATTAAAGATTCTATCAAGTATTTTAATACTAGATCGCCATACACCAACATGTTTTATAATCAAAGTAATGTTGGATTGCTTAAAGTTGGTTTTACACATTCTCAAAATGTTACTCCTCTGTTAAATTTTGCACTAGATGTGAACAGAATTACGACTTCTAAGCAGTTTTCAGCCACAACCAGTGAAGACAGGCTTGTAGATCATTGGGATTATACTTTTAGTTCGAATTACAATTCTGCGAATAGAAAATATACTTTATTAGCCGCTTGGATTCACTTTAACCATAAACAGAACGAGCAAGGTGGTATAGATATAAGTGATTCATATAATACTCCAACGTCCTTATTAAATGCTGACTATAATAGTTTTTATAATGAGAGGTTAACTTCTGTTGAAGGAAGAGAACGCTGGAATGATTTACATATTTATCAGCAATTTCGAATGTCAAACGGATTTCAAGTTTACAATTCTTTTGATTATCAACGGCACAAGAACTTTTATACCGACCTAGGCTACGCTTCAAACTACGATCCGTTTGTATATGCAGACACTACAAGCCTAGATTCGCTTAAGACTTATTATCAATATAATGTTATACAAAATGAAATCGGATTAAAAGGAATTTACAAAGGTTTCAGGTACGTGGCCGGTTTTCAACCTAGGTATTATTCTAATGATGCTAAAGGTTTTAATTTGAGTCAAAACAACTTGGAGTTAATTACTAAACTTGATTTAAGTTATGACTTTGCTGATAGTGTTTCATTTTTATCTGGAAAAGCAATGCTGGGTACTAGAGGGTACATGGTTGATGCTGATGTGGTGTATAGAGGAATTCAAATTGGCTTTCATAATTCAGTAAGTCCTGTTCCTTTAATTTTTCAAAATTATAGAAGTGATCTTTTAAGCTGGGAAAATGATTTTGCTGCACCATTCATTACATCTTTAGATTTCAGGCTACCAATTTCACTAAAAAAGATAAAATTTGAAGCGGGTGCACAATTCATGACCATTAGTAATTATTTATATTTTGATCAGAACCAAATTGCTACTCAATCAAGTGATGCCAAGGAAATACTAAAGATTGATGCAATGTTTCAGTATAGGAATAAGTGGCTCAAGTTTCGCCATAAAACTATTTTCAGCACGAATGACGACAATGAGATATTGGCTATTCCTCAATGGGTAAACAACAGTAATTTAGAATTCAAGTTGACTTATGCGAAGGTGCTGGATTTGTATTTTGGGTTTAATGTCTATCACAGATCCCAATACAAGGCAATGGCTTACAGTCCACTATTGCAATCTTTTTATGTTCAGTCTACAAACGAAGTTTGGGGCTTACCAGTAGTAGACGCCTATGTAAACTTCATGGTGAAAAAAGTTAAAGTTGCCCTTTCGTTTGATTATTTAAACAAAGGTTTTCCAACCAATGGATATTATACAACTCCTGGATACCTTGGCTTGGGAAGAGCATTTCACATCAAAGTGAATTGGCCGCTCTTCGACTAAAACTCTTCTAGTAGTGACTGGAAATAAACGTAGTTTCCAGCGAATTTTTCATCTAATAATTCAAAAAAACGAGCTTGATCATTCTGCTCAAAAGACGTAAACTCCTCCGTAGAAGGGAAAAAAAGCTGCAAACTTACAGTAAGCCCATCATGATGCACCTCGGTAAGTAACTTAAATGACTTCGCTTCACTTACGAGTTTATTACTTTTCAAAAATGGATGAATCACCGTATTGAGATGATGCTCAAATAGCAATACATGCGAAAGGTTGACACTAAAGGTGTAATTGGATAGTAACACTATTAAAAAATTGGCTTAATTTTGGTCAAAAGTAACAATTCCAGCACCAATGCTTAAGAAAATCCTTCCCTTTTTATATCCAATCGTAGTTTTTCTAATTCTAGCCTTCGCCTACAATTCTCCCATTTTATCGGGAAAGGTGCTTGTAATGCATGATACGCAGATGGCTGGTGCCGCCGCAAAAGAAATAAATGACTACCACGATAAAACAGGTGAATGGAGTGCATGGACCAATAGTATGTTTGGTGGGATGCCTGCATTTTTAATAAAAACTGATTATCCTTACAGTCTGATGAGTAAAATGGCAGCATTTGTTTCTTATGTTTTGCCCAATCCAGTCAATATGTTCTTTTTCTTGATGTTGGGTTTCTATTTATTTGCCATGACATCAAGATGGCGATTATTGACCTCTTCGATTTTTTCTATTGCCTTTGCTCTTGGGACATATAACCTTCTTTATATGGAAGCTGGCCATGTTTCCAAAATTCTTGCACTTGCATTTTTACCAGGGATATTGGCAGGAATGAACCTCATTTTTAACAAGAAATACCTTTGGGGAATCGTCGTAACCAGTTTATTTATTGGATTTGAATTGTATGCAAGTCATTTTCAAATTACCTATTATTTCGTATTTGTGGGTTTAGCCTACTTCTTTTACATGTTCTTTCAAAAAAATGGAGGAGTTGAGAAAGGGTTAATGCCAAAGGTTATATTGTCATTTTTGGCTGCTGTAGTAATTGGGATAAGTTCTCATGGAATGCGATTTTGGTCATTGAAAGAGTATACGCCAGAAACAACAAGAGGGACATCGGAGCTGAGTTCAACTCAAACAGGAAAAGATGGTTTAAATAAAGATTATGCTTTTGGGTGGAGTTACGGCTTAGCTGAGTCCTTGACGTTGGTTGTACCTAACTTTATGGGAGGGCCTAGTGTAGGAGAACTTGGAGAAAGTTCGGAATTGTCAAAAACCATGAGTCAGCTGGGAGTTCCGAGAGATAATGTACTCCAAATCATTAAGAATGTACCTCTTTATTTTGGAACACAACCTATTACAAGTGGTCCCGCATATTCAGGAATATTGGTTGTTTTTCTATTCTTACTAGGATTATTTCTCACCAAAAATAAACTAAAATGGTATCTAACTGCTTTACTCGCCTTTTTCCTAGTCTTATCATGGGGTAGTAATGCAATGGCAGTTAATACTGTACTTTTTGAATACTTACCAGGATATTCAAAGTTTAGAGCTGTTACAATGGTTCTAGTGATGATACATCTGATATTGGTTTGGGGTGCTGCATTATGTTTCGAAGAAATTATTGAAAATAAACCAACTTTCAAGGAGCTAGTTAAACCTGTTTCAATAATAACTGGATCTTTGTTTTTGTTGATTTTTGTAGTATATCTTAACTTAGATTTTAGTGGAAGCCGTGACAGCCAATTACTAGATTCTTTTAGAAACGGTGTAGGTGAAAGTGCTGTTGCAAGTGTTCAAAACGCTTTGTTTGAAGATCGTTCTTCTAAGATAATGTCTGACATCTTTAGAGGATTCGCTTTGATTTTAGCACTATGCTTGGGCTTATATCTATTTATAAAGGGAACTTTAAACAATACAACTTTTATTCTGACTGTCGGGTTTCTATTTTTCATTGACTTATTTTTCGTAGGAAAGAGATTTTTTAATAACTCGGATTATTCTACCAAATTTCAAGTCAAAAATGATCTACAACCAAAGCCAATTGATGAAGCCATTTTACAAGATCCAGCATTGCATTATAGAGTTTTGAATTTAACTACTTCATTTACTCAAGATGCTGCTGACTCTTATTTCCATAAATCAATAGGAGGATATCATGGAGCAAAATTAAAGAGGTTTCAAGAGGTTTTAGATGACAAAATTGTAAAAGATGGACGTTTAAACCCCAAGATGTTGAACGCTTTGAATACTAAGTATTTCATAGTACAAGATAACCAAGGAAATCCTTCTTATCAGTTAAATCAAGAGGCTTTAGGCAATGCGTGGTGGATACAAGATGTTGTTATCGCAGAGAATGCGGATATTGAATTTTCACTGTTAGATTCAACTAACATTGCTACTTCAGCAGTTATAGATAAAAGGTATGAAAAAAGCTTAAGCCAAAAGTCTTTTACAACTGACTCATCGGCTATTGTAAAACTGATAGATTATGCTCCAAACACTTTAACATACGAAACACGTAACTCAAATACGGGATTTCTTGTATTCTCAGAGATTTTCTACAGAGGAAATGTTGACTGGGTTTCTTACATTGACGATCAAAAAGTGGATCACCTACGAGTAGATTATCTTCTGAGAGGTATTGAGGTGCCAGCAGGGAGTCATAAAATCAAATTCGAGTTTAGGCCTGTTTCTATTGAGAAAGGCAAGTACATTGACCTTACGGGCTCTTTGCTATTTGTAGCTTTATTGTTAGGTGCTATATTCTTTGAGATCAAGAATCGTAAAGATTAACCGATATAGCTAGACCAAAACGCTGGATCGTGCTTTTCCCAAGCATGACAAGCCATAGGAAGTTGATTGTTGTTTAGTTTATAAGCGAGTTGTGGTTCCGTTTCAAAAGCGAAACTAATTGCCTCTCTATAGTTTGGTACTTTGAATTTGCTTGAAAACATGGGTGCAATAACTCCAAAGAACACGTCTTCGTTTTCTCTGAAATACTTAGCTATTAACTTATGAGAGTTAATAAACGCAATATGTGAAGATATATTTCTTAATGATAGACCACCGTTGCCAACCTTGCGAAGCATGAAACGTCTAAATAGTTTGCTGATAATATTAGTCTTTGACGATACCGGAATACTTAACCATGGAGCACCAATATAATCCCATTCCTTATTGCACCAAAACTCTAAGTCATCTCTAAAAATATAGCAATCTAACTGGTAGAGGAGCATATATTTGAATTCATTAAAGGTTTTGTAGAATTCCTGATTTACCAATAAGTGGTTATATGTTCTTGTGCTTTGAAAGTATTTTTTATCGAAATACTTAATATCAACTGGATCTAAAATTCTTACAGCTTCTTTATTTTTTAACCCAACAGGTGAGACAATTACAATTGGGGTTTCGTTTAAGACAGATTTAAGCTGATTAATAGCAAGAGTTTCACTTGCTGTAAGAGTTTCTTTATATACTGGAACAACTACTACAACTCTATTTTTCATTTAAATTATAACTTGAGCTTATGACCCTTCACAACCCCCAGGACATAAAAGTTCTTCTTGATCCTTATTAAGCAAATAATAGAAAGTGAATACTTTTACACCATTTGGCTGAAGAAGTCCGAGATCGAAAGTAAGGTTTAAATTAGAATCTTCTTCTTTTTCTAAATTATTATTTACTTTTTGATACAGATCTTTTGGTTTCGCAAACCATGTTGGATCTGTAGATGAATTTGACTTTTCAGTTGTAGTAAACATAGAAAAATAACCTTCATTGCTCTTGCTTGAACCACGAACTAATGAAGCATTATTATTTTTCTTTTGATATTTAGCTTGATTCATAGTTCTAAATGAACCGTCCATTTTATTACCTACATCACTATCAGCAAATCGGTTATAATAAATCTGATGTGGTTTGCTATCTAAGTTTTTTACGGTGATATCGAATTTTATTTTAGTATCGTTTTCAACAAAAGTAATTTTCTGTGTCAGGTTTACCAATTGCTTGATTTCACCTTCGTATTGAACCGTATGATTGAGACCTTCAACACTTTTTTGAAAAACTTTTGATTCAAATGCTTGCTTTGCTTTGGCTTTAGAAATCACAGCACTGTTACGAAAAACCTTTTCGTCAACTTGTACAACAAATCCCTCCATGGGAGCCCCAGGTGCAAAGTAGTCGCCGTAAAAAGCAGGAGATCCAACTTCCCATCCATTTTGATCTGGGTCAGCTACTAAACTAAAATCTTCTTGTGTATTATGAAATCCTGTTGGAATGTTGCCAGAAGCATAAAATACTCCATCTTTGTTTACAACGAACTCAACAAATTGGCCTTTGAGGAAAGCGGTTTCTTGTGCGGCACTGTATTGTGCAATTAAAAGAATTGCCACAGCACATTTTATAAATTTCATTAGAAAAGAGGTTAGTTCTTTTCTAAGAAATCAATTTTGATGCCAAAGAAATTATTGTTTAGAAAAACGAAGTGCTGGAACTTGCTGGATTGCACTATAAAGTCCGAATAAAACTCCAGTGTAGAAAAGGTCTCCAACTAACATATTTCTAAAGAATGGTAGGCCTGCTGTATAGGAAGCCATTATACCACTAAAGTCATGAGTATACTGTCCTAGACTAGGATTGTTCACCGCCGAAATTGGATAGAAGAATGCAAAATTTGTAATTAAAAAGAAAGCAAAAGATGCAAGTAAACTTGTTACCACAACATTTTTAATTGAAACTTTCTTTAGTAAGAAATAACCTCCAATTAAAATTACAGCAAAAGATAAGTAAACTACTCCAGTACCATTATGAAAACCATAACCGTTACTAATCTCTAGTAGTACATCGCTATATAAAATTGCAATCGCAGGAATGACGAACTTTAAATACTTGTGATTAATAACAGCAACAGAAAATAAGCAAATAGCTACTACCGGCGTAAAATTAAAAGGGTGAGGGATTAGCCTCATCGCAGCAACAATTAGTACTAAACCAGTAATCAGAAGTAATTTTTTCGTAGAATTTGTCATATTGAGTTCTTAAACGCCACAAATGTACGAATTGTTCTTCAATCAACTATAAGTCATTCCCTAGAAAGCTCTCAATAAACTATATATTTGCATCTTACACCCAAATACTTGTTGAAATCACTACCTATTTTATTGTCGATATTCTTTGCATTTCCTGTTTTAGCACAAGAAAGCAAACCCACAAGTAACTATGCTGGAGTTAGCGTAATTACGCTAAACCCTGCGGAACTTGCTGATAATAGAATGAAGGTAAATATCAATATAGGATCTATTTATGTTGATTATCAAAATAATTTCTCAAGATGGGTCGCTCCTCACAGTTTTGCAAAGGCGGCAATAAATCCGGTAAAATACCCTGGAGATTATAAAATTTTAGAGCAAAAGACTAATAAAAATACTTCCTTGAATGCTCAAGTACTTGGCCCCTCAGTGATGTTTACCATTCCTAGCTTGAATCTTGGATTGGCAGCCGGTGTAAAACAAAGCATTTTTGCGGACCTTCAGGATGCTACCAATGTGACTGGTACATTTTTATATAAGGGATTATATTATCGACCCTTGCATAGTACAATACATCAAGATGAAGCATTTAAGTTTAACCTAGGGACATACAATGAATTCTTTGTATCTGCTGCCTATGTTTTAAAAGAAGAGCCAAACTCAGCAATGAAAGTAGGAGCAACCCTAAAAAAATTAAGTAGTAACCTTACATTCAATATTACTGCAAATGATCTTGATTATAGAGTTGAACAAACAACCAGCATAGTTAACCCCATAAAATCTGATGTTTTTTTCACTCAAAGCCAAGGGTCATTTATAAATGCAAGCAATGAATTTAATGTGTCTGCTGGTTGGTTTTTGGAGCAATTCACAGCAGTAAACGGAATTGGTAATGGTTATGGAGCAGATATCGGCTTTACTTACGAATACAGACCAGATGGCCACAAGTTCAGAAAAAAGTACAAAAGAAGAATGATTTCTGATCCCAAAGTCAATAAGTACCAGTGGAAATTCGGTGTAGGATTACAAGATTTGGGCTATTTAAGATATAATGACCCTAGGATTCAAATTGCGAACGTTGACGAAGGCACCAATCAATTCATTTTTGGAGACTTTACAGGTATAAGTAGCACCGACGAATTTGTGAGTGTACTTGAGGCTGAATATGGCCTCAACCCAACTAACTACACTAACAGCTTTAATGTACTTATGCCTGCAGCAATTGTAACACATGCAGATTTTAGCCTAGGAAACGATTTTTATGTTGCTGCTGTGTGGAGACAATCGCTTTTATCGAGAAAACGAATTGGTCCTCATCGCTCTTCATATATTCTTGTTGCTCCACGCTTTGAGCGTAAATGGTTTGAAGTCATTGTTCCTATTGCGATCAGCAATTACTACAATAACGTTAATTTCGGGATAACAGGTAGGGTAGGGCCGCTGTTTTTGGGCCTTACTGACCTTACACTTAACTCATCTGTTTTTAACTCCAGAGGAATAGCAGGAGAAATTGGTCTATCCATTCCACTTTTTCATAGTGATCCCAAAAGTCCTTTGAAATGTTACACAGAATTGAGGTCGAGAAAAAAACTATTTGGTAAAAAGAAAAAGTAGGAAGCTACTTAAATAGTGAGAAGAAGAGTTTGGTAAAAAACTCTAGTGACGATGAGGAGATTCCGCATTTTTACGAGTTTTTTAATAGTTAAATACCTTATTATTAGAGACTTATATTTTTGAGCTTTTTGCTACATAGCAGAAACACTTGCAACAAAAATTCATAGCATCTTTAATGAATCACTTAACCAGTTAATAATAAATAAGTTACAGTGATTTATTTCGTTTTAAAGCAGCTAAAACACTTGAAATTTTGTTGCAATTGATTCTTATTGATGCAACATACTTTTTATATATTTTTCAAATAAGAACCACTCTAAATCTGTAGGAGCTACTTTTAACAAAGATTTCAATGTCATAAATCTATTAAAATAAATCTCAAAAATGGAGACTAGATCAAAAAATCAAAGAAAAAGTCTAAGAAAAGGAAAATGATCGTTCTACTACTTCGAGGTAGAACTTGATTCAATCACTTTGGTGTAGTGAACTAAATTTGGGAAACTCTGCTAGTGAAAATATTTAAATAACTTGATGCTGGTTTGCCTATTAAAATTATGGTTTAAGTATTGCCTTTAGCAATTCGTAATTATCAAACAATTCTTTTATTTCATTGTGTGACTCAATTACTTTTTCCTTTATCTCTGATTGATAGCTTTCACGATAAGTTAACATAAAGTCACTTTGATGATTTAGTAAAAAATAATATTTGTCCAAGTAGTTTAGGATATTAGTTTCAATAGAAATAGGCCCTTTATTTTCACGTTCCAAAACACCTTTCAAAAACGAGATTTTTTCATTCTCTGTAAAACTTGTTTTCAAACTAGACGAATTTATAGATTCACTAAACATATTTACTTTTCCAACTGTCTTTAAGGCCAAAGCTAATTTTCCTAATTGTTGTTTATTCAGCTCGAAATCAAGAACCTCTTCTTTCGAGTAAACCGAAATGTCTGAATCTTGCAGAACAAAACCAATATCAAAAATATACTTTAGAATTATCTCGATGTCAGCTGCAACTGTTTGAAAGATATGTCCCCAACCCTCTGTTGAAAATATAGTTAAACCTCTTAATGGATGATGGTTTCCAACCGCCTGAAACCTTGCACTTGTAGCTGTAAGACAATTTAAGATTCTCGTTGCTAATGTGGGGTAATATGAGCTCTTTAATGATTTCTTTAATGTATTTCTTTCAAAAACACACAGAGCAATTACTTGACTTATAATACAAAGTCGGAATAAAAAAACTGTCTTTACTATTTTGGACTCAGTTTCAGATAAAGGTGAATTATAGTCTAACCAACTGACATATTCTTTTAGAAAAGGGTACACTTTGTAAGCATCCATCCAAGCTATGGAGTCAACTAAATAAACTGATGCATCAGTATCGGCTGCAACCTCAGCAGATAATCTTGTAGTTTCATCCCTATGAGACTTTTTACTGACAAATTCTTCAAAAAATGGCATAGAGCTAGTTTCAAATGCACCAAATCCCTTGGAACTTTTAAAAGCTTCGACATGACCCAAATATAAGTGGGCATCTTCGTGAGCTATTATCCATGCTAAACTGTAACTAGAAATGAAATCGGCAAGCTTTCTTCTATGTTTAGAAGTAGATAAAAACTTATAAAAAAATGAATATTTAAAATTACCGCTAGACTTGTGAGCCTCAATAACAGGATCGTAATCTACGAACCTTAACGTATCTAAAATTTTTGAAAGTTCTGGAGTCCATGAAACACCTGGGAAAGCACCTATTTTTTCAAGATACTTATCCTCGATATTGGCAGCAAAATCACTTCTAGAGTCACTTGTTATTGATTGTGCTGCATCTTCAATTGCCAATGCTAATCCTTCAGAAAGGTGAATTTTAGAAATTCCATCAATTGGCAAAAAAGCACTTGCTTTGCCACTATAAACGAATTCCATTCTGACATTTTTACTTCTGCGTCTATAGTTACTCTCAAAGTTCGACTGCTTAACAATGCAATGTTCGGTTAAATGTTGCCTAAGACTTTCGCGATAATCATTGTAATCAATTTCTGAAAACTCCATTGATCTCGTTTCTATAAATAAATCTCTTTTCGCTCTGTGGGAACAATCTATATTAACCCAATTAAGACCATTAAAGTGAATCATTACAAATACTTTTAATACCGGTTTTTACAATTAGCGAAACAACGGGAACAATTGGAGCATCAATTTTTTGATCAAAAAGAAAATCTGCTATGATTATACATAACTCAACTGAATAATGATCACTTTTTACCTTATCCATGATTTTAGATTGGCATATTATTTTGGTTAAGGAAACAATATTCTTTTTATACCAACTCTGACCTAAATCAATTAGCCTATCAATATTTGGGGGAGATGCCCCAATGTCATTATAGTTTTCATAGCCAATTATAGCAAACAACTCTCTCTCTTCACATTGGAGGGCTTTTTCAAATTCTTCTTTGGAGTATGACATAACAGAATTTTAGATTGATAGTAAATTTATAATATTTTCTATCAAACTCAACTTTTGTTTGAAACCCAAAGGATAGCCAAGTTTATCTAATTTGACTTTGAATTATATAGAACAATTCAATCGATTATTTTAGGATTAGAAAAGCGATCAACTTTGACATGAAGTAAGGTTAGCAGGTCTATCTCGTGGTATACACCTATTGGTTTATCATAACGTCGATTCTCAGAAAAAAACAAAACACACCCCTCATTCTGGCTCAGAAAGTGCTATTGCCCAAAATAGAAAAGACATAAATCTTCATTCTATTTAACATAATGATTGTATAGTTAAGAGGAAATGTAGCCAAAAGAGTAGGGGATTTGTTCAAAATATTTTCAAAATGAAAAGGAAGACTAATATCAAAAAGAGTAAAATATCTGCATCTGTAAGACATCAATCTCACTCGTTTTTCGTTCTTAAAAACAACCCACTAAAAAACCACAATAATGAAGAAAGAAAAGAAATCGGAAACAATTGTTTTTAGAACCACTCTCGAGCAAAAAGAGAATATTGGTATACTAGCTAGTGAAAATGGAGTAAGCACCTCAAAATGGATTTTTGAAGCTCTTAGAAGAACAATAAATGAAGAAAACAAACCAACAACCATCGCAACAAATGAGAAAGAATCCAACCCATTAATTCTTGTTTTTTTAATGGTAATAGGGACATGGCTAATTTTTAGATTTATAAGAACCTCACACAGCATGTAAGTATCTTTTTCAACAAAGAGTTAACAAGAAAGTGAAGGAATGTCAATCGTAGCCAGAACTTTGTATTACAAAATTTAAGTCCAAGCGAAACGGATTCTATTTTATAGCGAAACGCTAACGTTTTGCTTTACGTTTCGCTGAGCGTTTCACGTTCCGCTACCTTAGCGAAACGCACGTTACGTTGCGTATCACCACGTTTCGCTAGCGTTTCACTCTACGTTCCGCTATGAGCAAAACGCCAAAACCCGTTTCGCAATCAAATCCTGATTTGGCTTGTATTACAATACTCTTCGACATTAAAATATCCTAATGTATTTAAGCTTATAATTCTTCGTTTTTTAATATCTTGAGGCTTTAATTCAAATTCCACTCTTGAGCGATCAAAAACAACAACTAGAAACACAACTTTGGAACATTGCAAACACCCTAAGAGGGAAAATGGATGCAGATGATTTCCGTGACTATATCCTGGGCTTTATTTTTTACAAATACCTAAGCTCCAAAATGGAGTTCTACGCCAATGAAATCCTCGCACCTGACTCTTTGGCTTATCATGAGCTAAAAGGGCATGCACAAGAGCTAGAATACCTTGTAGCCGTGAAAGAGGCAGCACTAGAGAAGCTTGGTTATTTCTTAAAACCCGATGAACTGTTCTCCATCCTTGCCAAGCGTGGCAATGCAGGAGGTAAGGAAGAATTCATCCTCGATGATCTTGGTAAGGTATTACGAAGCATAGAGCAAAGCACCATGGGTACAGCCAGTGAAGAGGATTTTGGCAATCTCTTTGAAGATTTAGACCTCAAAAGCTCCAAACTTGGTAAATCCGAAGAAGATAAAAGCAAGTTGATTGTTAAGGTACTTTCGCATTTAGACGAAATAGACTTTGAATTACAAAATACTGAGAGCGATATTCTTGGCGATGCCTACGAATACCTTATTGGGCAGTTTGCCAGTGGTGCAGGTAAAAAAGCAGGTGAGTTTTATACTCCTCAGCAAGTATCAAGCGTGTTGGCTCAATTGGTAACAGTCGGCAAAGAAAGACTCAAAAGCGTTTACGACCCCAATTGTGGCTCTGGTTCGTTAAATTTTAGTTTAGCTAAAGAAGTAAATGAGTTTTTAGCCTTTTTTAGAAAAGAAATGAATTTAAAGTCTCATTTACTATGTACTTTCAAACCATTTAGTCCTCTAAAGAGAAACTTACACTACTCAAAGTAAATTATCGACTACAACTTTGTTAATACACATGCAATGAAAACCACAGAACAAATATTACTTTTGGTATTGTCCTAATCATATGACTACTCTTCTCAAAACAGCAGGAGCCATTTTTTTCCTATGCCAAACATCTTGAGCGACATCAATTATGAAGTTTCTATCGTGAAAAACGTAATATTTAAAATAGAAAGCTTTTTGTAGATGCACCACTTTTTGTAGATATATATAAATATAAAAGTAATCGATGAAATAGGAATCAAGCAAACTTTCTTAACTGTAAGACTTGACAAGAGTTACAGCCTAGTAAACGGCTATGTTCAAAACAGACAGCAGAAGAGATTTAAAGTACTTTTTGAAATTACTACAATTTTAGGAAGTCATAACAAAAGGTTTTATTAAAACCGAAAAGAACACGAAATGATACTGGATAACGAAAACGAAAATTTAAAAGTCCACGAATGGATTACATCCTACACTGAACAGGGTAAATTAGACACTGTAACTGGTTACTTTACCATTGGTGCACTTGCTTGGCTTTCACAAAATGTAAATGATAAGATTTCAGATTTCAGACTTGTTCTGGGGGACATTGTAAATGTTGACTCTATAGACAACAGACCGCTTGACCTTTTAAATGAAAACATTAGCATTCAAGCTTCCCTGAAATTAAGTAGCCTATCGAAGGAAGCAGTTGATTTTCTTAAACAAGACAAAGTAATTGCAAAAACTTTAGAACCAAATTTTTGCCACGCTAAGAGCTACTTATTCAATCCTGACACAAAAGATGATAGAAATAAATATTTTATTACAGGAAGTTCAAACCTTACAGAAGCAGGAATTGGACTAAAGCAAACAAACAATATTGAATTAAACATTGCCGAAACTGGAAATAACAATCAATACAAAGAATTAGTAGAATGGTTTGATTCTTTGTGGGTAAGACCACAAGCACACAAGGAAAAGACTTTGGTTGCACTAGACGGAACCAAATCAAAAATTGACTTCAAGCAATATTTGATAAATGAAATTGAGAGGATTTTTATTAAGTACACTCCAAAAGAACTCTACTACAAGGTCTTATTTGAATTATTCGGTAATCAACTATTGGAAACGGAGAATGACCCGGACTTTAATAGACAAATTGGTCGGTTAGAAAATTCCGTTGTTTATAACACGCTTTATGAATTTCAGAAAAAGGGTGTGCTTAGTTTAATTAGAATGCTTCAAAAGTATAACGGAGCAATTCTAGCAGATGCGGTTGGTTTGGGTAAAACATGGAGTGCTCTTGCCGTTATTAAATTCTTTCAGTTACAAGGTCGAGAAGTTTTATTGCTCTGCCCTAAGAAGTTGGAACATAACTGGAGACGTTACTTAAAGCACCAAGATTCACGTTTTGAAAAAGATCAATTCGACTTTTTTCTTCGATTCCATACGGATATGCACGAAGACAGAGTTGAAAAATACGTTGACCGTGCAGACAAATACTTCATCAACGACAAACCTAAATTGATAGTCATTGACGAGAGCCATAACCTGAGAAATGACAAATCAAACCGCTACAAATTTTTGCTTGAACAGATTCTGAAAGAAAATGAAGACATAAAAGTTCTGCTTCTATCCGCTACGCCTATAAACAATTCACTAAACGACATCCGAAATCAATTCAAATTGATGGTGAAAGGTGATGTGGGTGGATATGATGAAACTTTGGGTATCCGAAATTTGGATTACACTTTCCGAACTGCTCAAAAGGTATTCAATGAATGGAGAGAAGACCCAAGCCCAAGAATTAGCGATTTCATTAAAAAGTTACCTGCTAACTTTTTTACCCTAACCGATTCTTTGATTGTTGCCCGAACCCGTAATATGATTGAAGGACAACAAGCCGGACTCACTTTTCCTGTTAAAACCAAACCTGTAAACCTGTTTGTGACGCCAAGTCAGTTAGGAAATTTTGAATCCTTTGAAGAGTTGTTTGACCATTTTCCACCCATGCTTTCGGGTTATCAACCTTCATTTTATTTAGAAGATGAAGAAGAAAAAGACGTACTCCATGATGAAAGACAAAGAGATAGGTTTTTGGTAAAAATGATGTACATCTTGATGGTGAAACGATTGGAATCTTCTTGGTATTCCTTTTACTCCACTGTCGAAAAAATCAAAGACCATCACCAAAACGCTTTAGACAAAATCAAAACCTTTCAGGAAGGTAAAGCAAATGATAAATTGGGTGAAAAAGACGAAGGCTTGTTTGATGATGATGATTTACACGACGATTACGAAGAACTCACTTTAGGTAAAAAAAGAAAAATAAGCCTTTCAGATATTGATGCAGCCGGAAACTTGGAGTACTTCAAAAAAGACTTGAAGAAAGATTTGGATGCATTAGACAACCTTTCTAGCAATCTTCAAAAGTTTGAAAATAAGATTGAAAAAGAAACGGTTCGTCCTGGAAATATTATTTCAGCAGACGACAAATTACAAACGCTAATAGCTGAAATCAATAAGAAAAGACTCTCAAGTGAAAATAATGGAAACTCCAAAGTGGTCATCTTCACTGTTTATCGGAATACCGCTCAATACCTTTTTAACCAACTGAAAAGTCGCGGATTTGACAAGTTGGCTATGGTTTCTGGAACCGGTTCTAAAATCTGTGATTCAGAAGAAGAAACCAAAAACTTTGAACCTATTCTTGAACGGTTTGCCCCTTACACCAAACTGTTCATGGAAAAGGAATGGGACTTTCAAACAACTAAAAAAGGATTAGAAGCATATCACGAATGGATTTCGTGGGTTGCACAAAACCATCCTAAAATATACGCCAAGGTTCAACAGCCTATTGATATACTGATTGCCACCGATGCTTTGAGTGAAGGACAAAACCTGCAAGATGCCGACATGGTCATCAATTACGATATACATTGGAATCCGGTTAGAATTATTCAGCGGTTAGGTCGTGTTGACCGTTTAGGAAGTCCGAACAAAAAAATATTCGGAATCAACTTTTGGCCGTCTAACAACATCAATTCCTATCTGAACCTTCAAGGAAGGATTGAGCAACGCATGGCAGCCATGAAATTGGCAGGAGCGGAAGTCGATGAAAAATTCTCCGAAACATTTCAGGAAATGATTCAGGATGAATCACTCGACCAACGCATGAAAAACCGGATGATGGAACAAATGCAAGTAACTTTTGATGATTTGGACGGCAATGAATCTTTTGGTTTTGACGACCTTTCTTTAGAACGCTACCGACAAGATTTATTGGAAGAGTTCAATAAAGATAAAGACAAATACCAACGAATGCCAAAAGGGGTTTATACAGGTTTTAAAGCAGATACCTCTGTTTGTGCAGAAAATGGATTAATTGCCCTGTTGGGGTATCCTACTAAACCTCCAAAAACATTAAATCACGAATACAAAGTCTTTGACTTGATTTACATCAATAAGCAAGGCAAAATGGTGCTTTTGAACCAAAAAGATGTGTTGGATGCCCTGACCCACCATAAAGACAAAGACCGTTTTGTTCCCGATGCGATTGATAAAGGAGATGATGCCGCCATTCAGGAATTGGTAATAGCTCTGAAATCTTGGTTGGGTAGTCAGGCAGCAGAAGAACAGGTGCAAGAAGACGGAACAACCAAAAAAGTAATGGGTACAGAAGCAAAAGACCTTTTGTCGAAGTTGCGTAAAGGTAACAAAGACGCTTTATCCAGAGTAAAGCAAAACATCAAAGTGGATGAAAAATTCCAACTTGACAATTTCGATTTAATCACTTGGTTTTTAGTAACAGCATAGATATGAAACTACAGATATTTAATCAAATAAATTTCCTCCCGGCCCTTAAAGCACTTTTCAAAGACCTGAAAGTGCCCATGAATTATGTGGCGGACGAACCCACTACCGCAAAGGAAATTCTCAAAGATACCCACAAGGATAACGAGACTTTTCAACTCATGGATGATGTCTATTTTGTGGGAATGGTGGACGATGCCGCTTTTGACGGCAATAAATCATTCGATGCCGAGAATATAAAATCCGACTACGACGGCATTTTGATTTTTGGAGTAACGCTAAAAAACAGACCCAATGGACTCTTGCCCACTCGTTCGCAATTGGCAGAAATCTCCCGAGCTTTCAACCGTGAGTTTTACTACACGCCCGTGGTGGTAGTTTTTAAATACGGGAACTACTTAGCTTTTGCCAATACCGAGCGGTTGAAATACAAGCAGGAATGGCGGGAAGGGGAAAAAGCGGGTAAGGTGAGTTTGTTACGTGATATCAACATCGAAAAACCACACTCCGGACACGAACGCATTTTAGCTGAATTACAAATCCCTACTTCGGGCAAAAAACAGGTAGATTCTTTTGCGAAACTATACGCCTACTGGCAGGAAGTATTCAGCGTAAGTTTGCTTAATAAGAAATTCTATCAAGAACTGTCCAATTGGTATTTCTGGGCAACCAAACATGTAACCTTTCCTGGCGAACCGACCTTGGCCGATGCACACCATAAAGATGCAAAACTGGAAGACCTCCTACAGGAGCATAAAGCCACCAATGTCATCCGAATGCTTACTCGCTTGCTTTTTGTGTGGTTTATCAAAGAGAAAAAACTGATACCCGAAGAACTTTTTGAACTGGATGCTCTACAAAAAGATATTCTGAACGAAATTTCTCCCTATCACGAAATTGGCATGTTTAAGGAGCGAAACAAAGAAAGTGTGTATTACAAAGCCATTTTGCAAAACTTGTTTTTTGCAACGCTCAACTGCCCCATTGAAGGCGATAGTTTGGATAAACGGAAGCGTGGTTTCCGTGGTGATGGCTATGGCACGCACCGGGGCATAGATTACCTGATGCGTTACAAACAGTATTTCAAAAATCCCGATACGTTTTTGAAAAAACTGAATGACGTGGTTCCGTTCTTAAACGGTGGACTTTTTGAATGCTTAGACGATAAGTTCAACAACACCTACATTGACGGTTTTTCCGACCAAATGATTAAGGGAGAGCAATTGATTGTACCCGATTACCTCTTTTTTGGTGTAGAAGAAGAAGCCGACCTGAGCGATATTGTGGGCATTAGCGATAAAAAGCACAAACAAGCAGCCGTAAAAGGGCTGATTAACATCCTAAAATCATACAAATTCACCATTACCGAAAATACCCCGATAGAAGAAGATGTAGCCCTTGATCCAGAACTGTTGGGAAAAGTATTTGAAAACCTCTTGGCGAGCTACAACCCTGAAACCAAAACCACCGCCCGTAAGCAAACTGGCTCATTTTATACGCCAAGGGAGATAGTCAACTACATGGTAGACGAAAGCTTGATTGCCTACCTCAAAAATGCCATCAAAGATTGGGGCGGATTAGATGATGAAACCTTGGATATAGAACTCCATGTGCTCACTTCTTTTGACAGTAAAGTGCCTTTTGAAGATAATCCAATATTACAAAAAGATATCATCACGGCTTTAAGCACCTGCACCATACTCGATCCTGCATGTGGTTCGGGAGCATTCCCGATGGGGATTTTGCAAAAAATGGTGCATGTCCTTCAAAAGCTTGACCCTGATAACAAAGTATGGAAAGAAGTACAGTTGACAAAAGCTGAACAAGAATCTAAAGCCGCTTTTGAAATTGAAGACAAACAAGCCAGAGAAGAACGCCTGCTTGAAATTAATGAAGCCTTTGACCAAAGCATTAACGACCCCGATTACGCCCGTAAACTGTTTTTGATTGAAAACTGCATTTATGGCGTGGACATACAGCCCATAGCTACCCAAATATCCAAATTACGTTTCTTTATTTCGTTGGTGGTAGAGCAAAAGGTAAATGCTGAAAAAGACAACTTTGGCATTCGACCTTTACCCAACTTAGAAACCAAGTTTGTGGCAGCTAATACCTTGGTTGGGATTGAAAAGCCGAGTGCTCAACTCAGCTTATACGATACTAAGGAAGTAAAAGCACTGGAAACCAGACTCAAAAAAGTACGGAGCAAACTATTCAGTGCCAAAAGCAAAGAAACTAAACTGAAATATCGTGAAGAAGATAAAGTATTGAGAAACCAGATTGCGGTTGAACTTGAAAAAAGCGGCTGGAAAAGTGACACAGCTCAAAAACTCGCAGGTTGGGATCCTTATGACCAAAACGCATCTTCTTCCTTCTTTGACCCGGAATGGATGTTTGACATTCAAAATGGTTTTGACGTGGTGGTCGGGAATCCGCCTTATGTTAAAGAAAACACTGATAGAAGCGTTTTCAATGGACTTAGAAATTCTAAGTATTACCAAGGAAAAATGGACTTATGGTATTTTTTCTCTTGTATATGCATTGACTATTTATCAAAAAAGCCAAAAGGTATTTTGTCATTTATTGCCACAAATAACTGGACTACAAATTCAGGAGCATCAATTTTAAGAAACAAAATTCTAAATGAAACAAAAATTAAAAGATTCGTTGACTTTTCTGATTTCAAGATATTCGAATCGGCTGGAATTCAAACAATGGTCATCGTTCTAGAAAAAAATGCAAACACAAGTGAACATAATGTAATTTGCTCAAGGGTAATTGATTCAAGTATTCGTTTTGAAGATTTAAATTCATTCCTAAAAAAGGAAAATGATCCTAGATTTATTCATTTTGAAAGTAAAATTGAGACAAAATCAAATTTAAATAAAACGATTTCCTTTAGCTCTGATTCGCTAAGTGAACTGCTTAATAAGATTGAAATTTCTGGGAATTTTCAATTAATATCTTCAGAAATTAACTCAGGAATTGATATACCTCAAGATTTTTTAAGCAATGCCAATAAACAAAAGCTCAGTAGCATATTTAATGTTGGAGATGGAGTGTTTGTATTAAGTAATGAAGAGATAGAAAAACTTAATGTGACAACTCCTGAAAGAGAATTGTTAAAACCTTTCTACACAACAAACGAACTTTATCGGTATAGTATTAATCCAGTGAATAGATACAGTATTATTTATACTGACTCTAGCTACAGAAATAGTAAATCTCTTGATAATTACCCTAATATAAAATCTCATCTTGATAAATTCCAATCAATTATTACCTCAGAAAATAAACCATATGGCTTAAATCGAGCAAGAAATGAAAAGTTTTTTTTAGGGGAAAGAATCGTTGTCCAAAGAAAGTGTCCAAATAAGCCAAGTTTTGCATATGTAAACTTTGACACTTACTTCAACAGAACTTTTTTACCCATCTTAACAAAAAGAATTAACCTAAAATATCTAACCTCAATTTTAAATTCTTCCCTTGTTGCTTTTTGGCTTAGACATAAGGGTAAAATGCAGGGGGACAATTATCAAGTTGATAAAGATCCCGTACTCTCAATTCCTGTAAAACTAAGTATCGAGTACACATTAATTTTATCAACCTTGGTAGAATTATGTATTTTTTCAAAACAAAAATCCACAATTGAATCAATTATTGACTCTGTCGTCTTCAACCTCTATTTCCCTGATCACATGAAAGAGCGTGGCATAGATGTATCGGAGTTTGTAGAGCGAGATATAGCAGAAGTGATGCAAGGAAGAGAGTTTGAAAAACTAAGTTATACAGAGAAAGAGCAAGCCATAGAGCAACTTCACGCCACATGGAGCCATCCAGATAATGAAGTCCGCAACCGTATCAAACTGTTTGCCGTGCGTAGCCCGGAGATTTTAAAACCTATATTGGAAAGCTGATGAAGAAGATTAAGGAAATAAAAATCCAAAACTTCAAGGCTTTTCAGCAGGAGCAGGTTTTTCCTATTAACGGAAAGCACGTTTTGGTTTATGGTAATAATGGTTCAGGAAAGTCCTCATTGTTTTGGGCTTTATACACTCTTTTACAAAGCAGTATCAAAGACGATGATGATGTAAAGAAGTATTTCACGAAATACGTGGCATCGAATAAAGGCACACACCAAACATTGAAAAACGTTTTTATGGACGAGAATGAGGACTCCTTTATCAAACTCACCGCCATAGATACGGAAACGCAGCATGAAGAAGCTTTCACCATTTCGCACAATGTTATCAATACAAACAGTAATGCTAACACACTTATTCAGGAATTAAACATAGCCAGTGACTTTATCAATTATAAACTGCTGCACAACTTTTATCGGGCATCACACAAGCAGGAAGTAAACCTTTGGCCTGTTTTTGAGCGGGATATTTTTCCTTTCATGACGGATGGTACGCAGAATTGGCTCGATGATATTATTAAATCTCCAACACTGGATGTTCCGAGAACGCCAAAAGGTGCAGCAGCATCACGTAACAGAAAACAGAACTACGTCAATGAAGTGGATGCTCTGAATGACAAGATTCAAAACCTTCTCAATGAAATTTCAGGCCATGCAAACACATTTCTAAAAGACCATTTTTTTGAAAGCAAGGATGTAGTTCGAGTTTCTTTGAGCCTTGAAAAGAAATTCAAATTTGACCTGATTAAAAACAAAATATGGCTAGATAATATGCAAGGTTGGCGACATGACCAATTGCATATTAAATTAGGTGTTGAAATTTACGATGACACTATTCCTTCCAAATGGCGACAAATAGAGCGAGTACAATCCTTCCTTAATGAAGCACAACTTACACGTATAGCCATTGGCGTCCGCATTGGTGCATTGCGAACAAGACCTTTGGCTGGTTCACGTTTTAAAATACTTGTACTGGATGACATGCTTATCAGTTTGGATTTATCCAACCGTATGGATGTGGTACGAATCATCCTGAACAAAGAAGAAAAGGAAGATTTGAAGTTCTTTGATGGCTTTCAAAAGTTTATCCTTACCCACGACAAAGGCTTTTTCAATCTCATTCGCAGAAATACCGATGAAGAAGAATGGGTGTATTTCAATTTTAACAAGGATGAAAAAGACATTTCAGCACCCAAAATAAAAGAAGACAAAACACCACTTCAAAAAGCCATCAAAAATTTTGAAGAAAACGAATTTGAAGCTTGTGGGAATGAATTAAGGAAAGAAGCGGAAGCAATTCTGACCGAGTATCTCGACCCAGACATGAAAAAGCTAAACAAGGATTTTGAAAGCCTAAGTGACAAGTTAGAAAAAGCTTTTAACGTTCTCTCAAGTCAACGTCACCAAAAATTTACCCAACGCTTTTTACTAGACATCGACATTGCGAAACTCAAAAAAATCAAAACAGACTATTCAGCAGATGACGCATTGACAACAGAAGAAAAATCTAAATTAAACACAATCAAAGCCCGACTATTTGACTTTCTGATTGAATTCAATGAAAAGAGAAACCGAAAAGAACTGCTCATCACGGACACCAAAGACATCTTGGACAGAATCATGAATGCAGCATCCCATCATTCAGAAAATCAACTTCACCGTGAAGAACTTAAAAACGCAATCGCCAAAATGGTTGAATTAAAAGAGCATTTGAAGCATGACTAATCCAGCCCTTCACAGCCACACACATTGCCAAGGCACACCAGCCATCGCTCAAACCCAAGCTTTATCAAAAAACTTGCTAAGCCTTGTAAATAGACCAAGCATATTACAAGCAAGAAGCATAGGGGAGAGGATCATCCAAAAAATGAGAGAATTTATTGAGGTATATGTGGAGGGAATGGCAGCGTAAAAAACAAACTAAAAAATATGATTATAGAAGCATTCGAAGCTGGGTTATTTCTTAATGAAGAGGAGTTTATTGTCTATGGATGGATATCCGATGACTATGTAAATATCAAAAATTTGACTTATTCGCAATACCAAGACTTAATAATTGACAAGCTGAAAAGATTGATAGAGAATCAATTTTATAGAGAAGTGTATTCCGAATTTGATCAAGAGGACATTTGCAACAAATTGTTCAATAACCCTGATAAAACAGCTTATTCGTTATTTCAAAATCAATTTGATAATGCTGATCGAAAAGTAAAAGAAAGCTTACTTGACAGATGGAGTGTTGACACTAATACGGTTAACGTCATGGATGATATTGAAGATAAATATTTCATAAATCAAATTTGTGACCTTGATGAATTCAGTAGTTTGTTTCGTGAGTTTTACGATAGAATACAGGCTTTCCAAAATGATAATTTGGATGAATATTATGAACTAAATGAGTTTTATGTTGAAGAAGATAGTGAGCCTTGGTACGACCGTGAACAAATTACAAAGTTGTCGAATCAGGTTTATGATATGGGTTTTGTTGATTTTTCCTTTTATGTGCAGGAGAAAATATAAGGTTTAAATGGATAAAGTAAGCGATCTTCTTGAGTACTTTAATTTTGAATCAGATAAAGGCTTATTCCTAATCCACGTTTTATGTAACTGCGGTTTTGCCTATTTCATTTTCACTTCATTATTGGATGGTCGGGTTGATTTTCCTGATAAAGTTAGTCTTAAAGATGGTTTCGACTTCTTTAGTAGTTTTCAGTTTATCATTCCAATTATACTTTATCTAGTTGTAAGGCTTACCTTTTCCACTCTTTTCCCAATTATAATAGGTATAATCCCCAGAGGACTATTTGAACTTTGGTATCAAAAGAAGTTTCATGAAAACCTTAAAAATAGTGTTCAAAAGGCCGACAAAAATGATGCAGAAGTGTTTTTAGCAAGGCTTAACCAGCTTAGAGAACGACTTGGAACATCAAAACTGACTATGAGTGAAGCGGAGAATAGAGTTTTCAATAAGGAAGAAATTAAAGAGCGGGAAGAAATTTACTATGCCAGAATGATGACTATGACCGTGCTTTTTCAGCTATTCTGCCTTTACCTCATTCAAACAAATAGCATTTTTCAGTCCAAATGGATTGGTACTTTCTTAATATTGATATTTATTCTTCTCTATCTGAGGCTTTGTTTCACCATGGTAATCAATAGATGTCTTGATGTAGTTAAGAATATCTTGGAGAAGAAAAGAGCAGAAGATAGGGTTATTAAAGACGTATAGGCATTATATCAAAGATCTTAGGTTCAAGTCCCAGCGGGATTTAAGAAATGATTATGATTAGTAATGTTATGACTCTTACCAATTCTCTGTATTTTTTCGTCAACATTAGGTAACATGATTCCTTAATTTAACTTACATTTATCAGCATCCCACAATAGTAAACTATGGAAACTCACCCGTATGCAACAACTAATGGATTTCAAAAGCAACTTGAAATGAGCGAAAAGGAAATTCAAAAAGGGGCGTTTAAAAGTGGTGGTATATGGGACGAAAAAACTAAAACCATCATTTGCGGAACATTTCCTCCCCTAAAAGAGTACAACAATAGAAAAGGTTACATCCATTATTCAAGCCCAAAGAATAAGTTTTGGTCCCATATTGATGCAATTTTCGATACTAGGTATTACATAAATACAAAAGAAGCCTACGATGTACATCATCGAATTCAAAATGCATTGAAGAAAATAAAATTTCTAATCAATAAAGAAGTCGGTTTTGTAGACATTTATACTAAAATAGAAAGAAAAATAGAAGGCTCCTCAAAAGATGATGACCTTGAATGTGTAGAAACAATCTTTGAAAATGGCATCTTTGAAAGCATTCTTAAAAGTGATGTAAATCAAATAGCCTTTGTTTACTGCCTCGCGAGAAATGAATTTATAAAAGCCATTAAGGAAGCTTACAGTGTTATCCCAGTAGTCATTAGAGAATATAAAAAAGACGATATAACTTTAGAAGTGAAAAAGGTAACAATTGGAAATAAGGTACTCTTCTTATCTTATTGTCCAATTCATGGAAATATCAGAGATATACATCGAAGGCCCGCTTTAGCAAAGGTCATTAAAGGTGACTTTAGTTAACTCCATAAATTACTTAACACAAGTTAATTAATATCATAAATAAGGAATATCCTTTAATTGGTAAGAACTACTTTTTACGATTCTATTTCGAAAAGCTTAATTCTGCAAGTAGATTTACTTTTTTTTTCAAAATAGAGGTTGCTCATAACCTTCTTTTCCACTGACCAAAAAGAAAGTTTTGTTCAAACATATTGGTTAAATCTTTTTTAAGCCTAGCTAATATTAATTCAAAATCAAAAGAGTCGGGGTCAACATTTGGATAATGCTGATACTCTTGACCCTCTATTTGAAAATTTGGATTTCTAAAATCTTCTTTACAATCTTCAATAAATGAGTTTCTTAATTCTGTATCCGAGGTCAAATTTTGTAGGTGTTTTTCAAATTGATCTATGTAAATAAATTGTACGTCCTTGAAATAAAAGAAGGGTGCCATTTCTTCAAGCATCGTAAACGAACTTTTGATATCTCTATTTTTGATGAGGTTTATAAAGAATGGCTCAAAAAATTCGAGAACTTGATCAGGATTAACCTCTTTACTAGAAGCTATAAAAGCACAGAATGGGACTTTATTTTTCAAACTAATCGTTTTGTACAAACTATTTCCATGACAAGTTGCCATGCTAATGTAAAGACGATTCTCAAGCTTGACGTTTATACTAATAAGTTTAGATTTTAATTCTTGCCATGTAATCCTAGAGCCATCCTGGAAACTTATTCCATTCTCAGAACCATGACTTTCTATGTGGATCAATACCCCGTTATTTACAAATTCTAAACAGTTTTCAATGTGAGTTAAGGCATTCAAAAAATCACTTTTAGACTTTAACTTCAAATATTGGTGAACAAATGGAGTGGAATGATTATAAAAGTCCGCATATTTTTTAATTATATCATGGTACAAATGATAACCAGTCTGTGACTCACCTTCAGGGATACTATCTAAGACATAGAGGGTATTAACTTTTGAATGGCTCATAATTTCAAACTTTTTAAAATTAAACTCTTTAATATTATTGAAGTATATATATTGTCTATTTCAGATAATTTGGAGCTCAGAATAAAGACCGAAACTTCAACTATTTTTACTGATTTAATCGTTTGTTTTTAAGAAGGTGTGGCCAGGTTGGCGAGTAGTTTATTTGACAACACTAGATATCTCTTTTTCTACCAATCTCTATCCTCCAACTTTCTACTAATTCTAAGTTTACGTGCCTTTGTATAGTTAATAGTGGTTTCGATCTTTTGATGCCCTATATGATTCTGTAAATCTACAAGGTCAACGTCGACATTGTTTTCAATCATACGATCAATACCAGTGTGTCTAAAACTATACAATGAGTAATAGTTTGGTTTATATAGTCCAAGTTCTTTTAGAATGTCTCTTGTCTTATTTGCAGGATAATTAAGTCCGCTTGGAACTAGACTAGGTTTAAGCCCACTACCAAAAATGTAGTAATCACTAGGTAGATCAAGAATTCCCCTTTCTTGGATCATGTTCCAAAGCTTTGTAGGTATCACTTTGTTAAGTGTAATAGACGTTTTTTGAACAACCGAGTAAACAGTTAGTATTCGCTTTTTAACGTCAATATTGGACACTTTTAACTTTAAAGTTTCTTCAACACGTGTAAAACAGTAATACATAAATCTTGTAAAGAAATAGAGCTCTGGATTTCGCTCTTGAATTGCTGTTTCTACTTTGATCTGATCTTCCGCAGAAAATGCAACGTGCTGAAAAGAAACTGTTGTCTTTAGTTTTTGTACTTTTTCAAATGGGTTAGTATCGATAAGCGTTGTACGATCTACTATCATTTTGAAAATATGCTCAATCCTTCTTACAACATTATTCCTGGTTAAATTACTATTACCTCTTTCGGTCAATAAATAGTTTGAGAAAGCTAAAGCGTGATATTTTTTGAAAATCTTGGACTCTAAAATCATAGAAGTTGTATTTTTTCAAAAATTCAAAAAAGATATTTACATCACTATTGTATGTTTGTTTTGTCCTTCGTTTCTCACTTTCACTAAACTTTATAGCAAGCATTTCATTAAACTGAGTGACAAGACTAGGATTGTAATAGACTTTTATTGTTTTGTTATCAGGAGTCCAATTTTTAAGAGCATTAAGAAGTTTTTTGGAGAAACTAATCCTTTCTGGTAGGGTGGGATACTTTTGAGATGATATCTGGACTATCTTCCTTTTCTTAGTTCCATCGGACAGAATCAAGTCCATATCTACATACCACCTTTGATCTAGATCGCCATTTCGATCATTTAATCTTACATTGGTGACTTGCAACACGCTTGCAACAGACTTAGCCATGATAGCCTTAACTTCTTTATTAACAGATGCTTGAGACCTATGAGTGACGATGAGGAGAGTCGAACTCCTAAGGGCTAATGCCCACCAGCCCCTCAAGCTGGCGTGTCTACCAATTCCACCACATCGCCGTGTTGTGAGTGCAAAAGTAAATCTTGCATCGGCTTTTCCAAACATTAATTTGCAAAATTATAATTTAGAAAGTTGGATCAGCCATTAATAACCCACAAGTCACTTTCTTTAATGTATATTACTCGCCTTTGCCATAGTATTTGATACCAAATATCTTTTTTCCCAATGATGTTAACTCTATTTCCTTCATTGATTCTTCCAATCAATTCACTACCCGACGAAGGTGCGTCCCTCATGAAGGCTTCTTTAGCCTTTACAATGCCTAAATTATAAGTGGATGGAAGATTTGTTACTAATAATGCAAAAAGACAAACAAAGAGAGATAGAAAAGCGTAGCGTTTTGGAAAAACTACATTAGTGCTTTTCTTTTGAAATGAATAGTATAAAGTAAATATGGCAAGAAGAAGCAGAATAATTACAATATAGAAATAGTACTGCTTGTAAAACGTAATCAAAAAATTAAAGTCTGTACGTTCAAAGCCACCATATCCATTCTCTTTAGCTATTTTATTAATTTTATCGAATAGCTCATCATTAGGGCTTAATTCATACAATTCAGATAAATAATAGATGGCTTTGGGGAAATTTCCATGTTGCTCAGCCATGAAAGCCATCTTTACGAAGGCATTTCTCTTATTTATGTCATGCTTGGCGATTAAATCCTCGTATGCAATTGTAGCCTGCAAATAATCTTTTGCATTAAATAAAGAATCTGCTTTTTGCGTTAAAATCGATTGAGCTTGAATATCAACGGATTGAGTCAAAACGATAAAGAAAGTGTAAATAAAAAAGGTAAATGTCTTTTGGTATATCACTGTAATATTCTAATTTTGCACTCGCAATCAGGGAACGATTTGAGAGAACGTTTCTTAAGAGCACAAAAATAAGAAAAAGATTCCGTAGCTCAGCTGGTAGAGCAATACACTTTTAATGTATGGGTCCTGGGTTCGAGCCCCAGCGGGATCACAAAAAAAAGCCCTCTAGTAGGGCTTTTTTTGTGGGCAATAAACGACAAGAAATTGGCTAGGAACAAAAAAAGAATCATTGAGGAGATAGTAGTAACAGACTTTGCTGCTGAAGGTAAATGCATTATCAAACTTGAAAATGAGATTGTATTTGTTCCAGGTGCCAATATCGCCCCCGGTGATAAGGTGAAACTTGTTATCACCAAAAAGAAAAAATCTTACTCGGAAGGCGTTGTTTTAGAAATATTAGAAAAGTCTCCAATTAGAATAGAGCACTTTTGCGAGCATTTTGGCCTGTGTGGTGGATGCAAATGGCAACACATACCATATGAACTACAACTTGAGCAAAAACAAAAGCAAGTAGGTGATCAGCTCAAAAGAATTGGTAAGGTTGATATTTCGAACATGAGTCCAATTTTACCCTCAAAGGCAACTACTTTTTACCGTAATAAACTTGAATTCACCTTTTCTAAGGACAAATGGATGACCAAAAGTGAAATTGCGACAGGAGAAGAGATTACTGATGTTGCTTTAGGTTTCCATGTCCCAAAGAGATTTGATAAGATCTTACCCATCAATAAATGCCATTTACAGGCCGATCCATCTAACATTATCCGAAACTTCGTTGACGAGTTAGCAAAGCAAAAAGGATATGCTTATTACGATCACAACAATCATAAAGGGTTCTTGCGAACTTTAATGATAAGAAATACCAGTATTGGCCAAGTAATGGTGTGTTTTCAATTTGCCCAAAACAATGAAGAGGATATAAAATTCATTCTTGATTCTCTTCTTGCCAAAGTACCTGAAATAACTTCATTGTTTTACTTTATAAATCAAAAAGGAAACGATAGCTATTATGACTTGGATCCAATTCATTACAAAGGGTTAACATACATAGAAGAGAAAATGGAAGAGCTAACATTTAGAATTGGCCCAAAATCATTCTATCAGACCAACTCTGAACAGGCATATGAATTGTATAAAGTCACCCGAGACTTTGCTGATATAAAAGAATCAGATGTTGTTTATGACTTGTATACTGGAACAGGTACAATAGCCAATTTCGTCGCACATAAGGCCAAAAAGGTTGTTGGAATTGAGTATGTGGAAGAAGCAATTGTTGACGCTGTTGAAAACTCTAAAAACAATCAAATCGAAAATACTTCATTTTATGCTGGCGATTTAAAAGCAGTACTCTCTGATGAATTATTCTTGAAAGAAGGAAAACCAGACGTAATTATCACAGATCCGCCTAGGGCTGGTATGGATAAGGAAGTTGTGGAGCAAATATTGAAAAGCGGTGCAAAAACAGTAGTTTACGTTAGTTGCAATGCAGCTACGCAAGCTAGAGATATTGCACTGATGGATGAAAAGTATTCAGTTGAAGAAATACAGCCAGTAGATATGTTTCCACACACTCACCACGTAGAGAATGTTGTAAAACTTCGTCTTAAATAAATTTGAATTTATAGCGGATTTTTAGAAATCCACATCATCTGCAGAGCCTGGCTTAGGAAGACCACCTTGTGAGTTTGATTCTTCACTAGATGAATTGTTAGCTTTACTTTGAAAAGTAGGGATAAAGTCGGGGTTTTGACGCATATTCTCAAAGTGACTAAAATCCCCCGAACCGCCAGGAACAGCCATTTTACCGTATTCTGTAAATTTATTACTGCTCATATTACCCCAATCGGTAAACTTTGTAAACCTTCCAATAAACTGAAGCTTGACCGTATCAAGAGAACCTGCTCTGTTTTTTGCCAAAATTAATTCGCCTAATCCATCCGTTGGATTTCCTTCTTCATCTTCCGTTATTTTATAATATTCAGGTCGATACAAGAACATTACCATATCTGCATCTTGCTCTATCGATCCAGATTCACGTAAATCAGATAATTGTGGTCTTTTGTCTCCACCTCTTGTTTCCACCGCACGCGAAAGCTGAGAAAGTGCAATTACCGGTACATCAAGCTCTTTTGCAAGATTCTTTAATGACCTAGAAATCGTTGCAATCTCTTGTTCTCTATTTCCGGCTATTCCACTTCCATCATCACCCGTCATGAGCTGTAAGTAGTCAATAATCACCATTGAAATGTTATGTTGAGCTTTTAACCTCCTACATTTTGCTCTTAATTCCAATATAGATAGGGCAGGAGTGTCATCAATAAAAATAGGTGCTTGGCCCAGTCTTTCTAACTTGTGATGTAGTTGTTGCCATTCGTGCTCTTCCAAAGTTCCTTTACGCAGCTTTTCACTATCAAGCTCTGCTTCCGCAGAAATCATACGAAGCATAAGCTGAGTCGCCGACATCTCGAGAGAAAATATAGCCACTGGTGCTTCATGATCTACAGCTGCATTTCGCATGCTACTTACGACGAAAGCTGTTTTACCCATACCAGGTCTTGCAGCTAAAATTGTAAGCTCAGTTTTTTGCCAGCCTCCAGTAATTTTGTCCAATTCAGTAAATCCACTAGGAATACCTGTAAGACCACCCTTGTTATTTAGCTTTTTAGACTCTAACTCATCAATGGTTAATTTCATGATGGCTGCAGAATCTAAATATTGTTTTTTGATACTTTGTTCCGAAATCTTAAAGAACGATTGTTCTGTTTTATTCAGAACATCAAAAATGTCATTATTCTCTTCAAAAGTCTCCCCAAGAATCTCTCTAGAAACAGTAATCATTTGTCTTTTAATTGCCATTTGAGCAACAACAAGACCGTGGTACTCAATATTACTTGCCGAATTCACTTTACTAAGCAATCGAGCAAGGTATTTCGTGCCACCAATTTCAGTAATTTGATTTGACTTTCTTAAGAGCCGGGTAATAGAGACTAGATCAATTGCTTCAGATGATTTATATAGCTCAAGTATGGCTGAATAGATGATTTGATGTGCTTTATTGAAAAATGAATTTACTGACAGAAATTCATTTACAGTTGGCAAACCCTCCTTATCAAGCATAATTGCTCCCAAAACAGCCATTTCCATATCTTCAGAATATGGCTGTTTTCTCACCTCTTGGCTTTTGGAGCCATTCATTACTTCACCTCTTTCTGCAACTGCTGCTGGCATTACTTTTATTAAATGGGGTTATGCGAATTATTCAAAAACAAAAGTGCACTACTAATTCTTGAAATAAAAATTGTGACAATTGTCTCCTTATCGAGGTAAAAGGCTAATTGTCAAAAAGCTATCCTCAATATTGTGCTTCATTCGTTTTTTTTCTGTGGAAAAATTGCCGTTATTGTTAATAATTTATTGATTTTTGAAGATACAAAAAATAGCAGCTCAATTTGACAAAAAAAGTTATTAATCTAGATGGAATCTCCCTTTTAGACTTCTTAGGAGTTCAGAATAAAAACATCAAGGAATTAGGCAAGGCATTCCCTGCAAGTAAAGTAATTTCGAGAGGAAATGAGATTCACCTACAAGGTCCTGAAAAACAACTCGATTTAATTGAAAAAATCACAAATGATCTCATAGACCACTTTAGCAAGTACAATAAATTAACCCCTGAATTAGTCAAAAGCTTTATTGATGATAAAAACGGGATGTTAGAAAATGTGGTGCATGACGATGAAATTATCGTCCATGGGAACAAAGGAATCATCATCAAGGCAAAAACAGCAAACCAAAAAAGATTGGTAGCTGCATGCAAAAAACATGACATTGTATTTGCAGTTGGACCTGCGGGTACAGGAAAAACCTATACCGCTGTTGCAATTGCCGTAAATGCACTAAAAGAGAAACAAGTAAAGAAAATAATTATCACCAGACCAGCAGTGGAAGCCGGTGAAAACTTGGGCTTTTTACCTGGTGACTTAAAAGAGAAAATAGACCCCTACTTACGCCCCGTCTATGATGCTTTTGGAGATATGCTTCACATCGAAAAGTTTAAAAGCTATATCGAAAAAAATACAATTGAAATTGCTCCCTTAGCATATATGAGAGGTCGAACACTCGATCACGCTTATATTATACTTGACGAGGCTCAAAATACCACTCCGATGCAACTTAAGATGTTTTTGACGAGAATGGGTCCTAATTCTAAGATTATAATTACTGGTGATGTAACTCAAATAGATTTACCTCGAAATCAGAAGTCAGGCTTAGGAGACGCTTTACAAAAACTCAATAAAATCAGCGGAATTAAGTTTATAGAGTTAGATGGACGTGATGTAGTAAGACATCCATTGGTAGTAGAAATATTGGATGCATATGAAAAAGCTAACGATTAGCAGTTTATTTTTCCTTTTAATTGGACTTAACGTGGTTTTTGCACAGAAAAAATGTGCAATGCCGTTAAAAAAGGTTGCAACAGATCAGGACTTACAATCCATGTTGGATTTAAGAAGAGCTTCGCAAAAGGAAAGATTGAGATTGAACCTAAATGAAGTCATCAAAATCCCAGTTGTTGTTCATGTGATTCATAGTAATAATTCAGGCGAAATTGGTGGCCCGTCGAATGCCAATATTTCAAATGAGCAGATATTTTCTCAAATAAAAGTCCTAAACGAAGATTACAGGCGAATCTTTGACACTCCGGGTTATAACACAAACCCTGTGGGTGCTGACATGGGTATTGAGTTTTACTTAGCGACTACTGATCCCGATGGCAACCCTACTAGTGGAATCACAAGGCATTTTAATGCCAAGAGGCAATGGGATATTCTGAGGGATGTAAATCAAATAGCTAGTATTAGCTCATGGGACACCAATAGGTTTCTTAATATTTGGGTTCTAGACTTAACAACTACTTATCTTGGATTTGCAGAGTTTCCTGGTGCTGCTATAGATGGATTAGACTTGGAGGATCCTGATGCCCTTACAGACGGTGTATTTGTAGATTATGCTTATTTCGGCAGACAAACTGGTACAGCCCTTGATGGCCCATACACATATGGAAGAACTGCAACCCATGAAATTGGCCATTGGCTAGGACTCATTCACATTTGGGGGGATGCTAGATGTGGCGATGATTATTGTACCGATACCCCTACAGTCGAAAGTGAAAACTTAAATGTAGACTGTAATGCAAAGTTTAGTAGATGCACAGGATCTACTCAAAGAGCCATGATTGAGAACTACATGGACTATTCTGCTGATCAGTGTATGAATATTTTTACGCAAGATCAAAAGTCAAGAGTTCGAGCAATTTTAGAATTAAGTCAAAGAAGAAGAAGATTGGTACTGAATAGTGAATCATTGCTACCTCCATCACAAACATTACAGGTCAAACTACTAAGTCACCCGAATACCAAAGAAAACCTGAGTATGCAGGTGCTATTACCAGACTTTCAGGATTTTAATATCCAATTTTATGACATCTTAGGGCACTTAGTTGACGAAAAGAGTTACGTTGACTACCCGAGTACCATCGTTCAATTCGATGTATTTCCTAGGCTAAAAGGAGGCCAACTTTACTTTATGAAAGTGACCTCAAATAACGACTTAGTTACTTACCGCGTCGCTCTTTTCTAAGTCTTTTCCTTTTCTCCTTTGCTGTTTCTTGAATTTTAGGTGTCTCTATGCTGTCAATTAGTTTTAGAGGTAATACTGTGCGAACGTCGTCCCAAAGGAAATAAACGTGAATTAGTCTATTATCGACTTCTCTCATTTCAACAGTAAAACCTTCATACACATCTTTATTAGTTTCGACAGGAATTTCTATGGCAAAGAGATTATCGCTTTGTTGGTAGTCAAATGTGCCCCATTGACCTAATTTTTTATTAAAGTAAATCGTCCACTTGTTTTCTGCTGGAAGGGCAAAAAGTGTGTATGTCCCGGCTTTCATTTTTTTAGTACCAACTTCAAAATCCTTTGAAATGGTCATTTCTGTTGCTTCATTTGCCCCTAACCGCCATATTTCACCATAAGGTACAAGGTTTCCAAAAATCCTTCGACCTTTTTTATATGGTTGTCCATAAGTAAGTTTTAAATAACTTTTTTCTTCTGTAAGAAGATTGGCTATCATTGTAGGACTAAATCTTACCTGAGGTTGCACTAAGCTGTCTACCTTTGCAAAAGAAATTTTAGTAATAAAGAATAAAAGAGCTAAAACGAAGACTTTTTTCATTGATTGAAGTTGTATAAAATTAAGAACGGTTAAACCTTCATGACAAATATAAAAACTAAGCCAGAATTCGACGATATTTTTATGAATCTGGCTATTTCGCTGGCTGAAAGGTCACACTGTGTAAAAGCACAAGTAGGTGCAGTACTTACAAATGAAACTAGAATAATTTCTATTGGATATAATGGTCCTCCTAGCGGAACCCATAACTGTGATATCGATTTTGGAGAAGATGGATGCCCGAGGGATTCTAAGGGTAGTTGTTCATTGGCCTTACATGCCGAGCAAAACGCAATACTCTATGCTGCAAAAAATGGCAGTAAGGTGGAAGGTGCTACAATGTACGTGACGCTGTCTCCATGTATCGCCTGTGCTCGGGTAATTTACTCAATGAAAATTAAGAAAGTTTTCTTCTTAAACTCCTATGCAGAATATAAAAAGATAGCATCTGATGAAGGAGTGGAGTTTCTGCGAAATTTTGGAGTAGAGGTCGTGAAATATCAGCCCAAAACTTGAAATGAATTACCTTGCTCATGTTTTCTTATCAGGTGATGATCCTGAAGTTTTGATTGGAAATATTCTTGAAGATTTTACCAAAGGCCGAATTGATCATCCGAGAAATGACATCTACTCTCCTAATATAAAAGTAGGACTAGGGCTACATCGACTCATTGATCATTATATTGATACAAGTTCGCTCATTAAGGACATAAAAGAATTATTTTATCCTAGCTTTTCGAAATACACACCAGCAGTTTTGGATGTATTGTTCGACTACTTTTTGATTAAAAATTGGGAAACATATTCTGATCAGAATTTTGATGAGTTTAGGCTTATTACCTATCAAAAATTCGAAGATAACTGGGAAAAGCTTCCTGACTCCATGAGGAAACTTGTACGATCTATGATTGAATACGACTGGCTCAAAGAATACGGAACATACGAGTCACTCACTTATGTTATGGGCAGGTTTTCTATAAAGGCCAAAACCGATTACGATTTTCGCAAAGCAGTCCCAATTATGATTGAAAACGAAAAATATATCAATGATATCTTTAATAAATTCTTTCCATTGATGATTTTTGAATCTGAAAAGTTTCTAAAAACAAACCTTAAATAATGGCTGCAAAAACCCCTCAACAGGTTATTCAAGAACTAGGTCAAAATAAAATTAAACCACTTTATATTCTTCACGGTGATGAAAATTTCTTTTTGGACCAAATAGGTAGCACCCTTCTCCAAAATGTTATTCCTGAACATGAAAAAGGTTTCAATGAAGTTATATTATATGGGAAGGATATTAGCGTAGGTGATCTATTAAACAACGCACGACGGTTTCCTATGATGGCCGAAAAACAGTTGGTATATGTTCGCGAGGCTCACAGCATTCTAGATATAAATAATAAAGACAGCCAATCACTATTAGAGTCCTATGCGAAAAATCCGCTAGCCAGCACTGTATTGGTAATGCATTTTGGTAAAAGCCCTGATGCCAGAAAAGCTTGGCTTAAAGCGGCAAGTACAAATGGCGAGGTTGTAGCATCTAAACGCATTTATGATAACCAAGTACCCGATTTTATTGCATCTTACTGTAAAGCAAAAGGAATCCAGATAGCACCCAAAGCAATACATTTACTATTTGAGCAAGTTGGAAATAACCTAGAAGCAATATCTAAAGAAATTGACAAAATTGCGATTAACTTAAAGAATGGAGGGCAAATAGACGCCAATATCATTGAAGAGTTTGTTGGAATCAGTAAAGACTTTAATGTTTTTGAACTACAAAAAGCCATTACTTTCAAGGACAGGCCAAAGTGTTTTCAAATTATTAACTATTTTGCATCAAACACAAAGGATCATCCAATACAGCCAGTGATTACGATGCTCTTCGCCTACTTTACCAAAGTCTTGCTTGTTCATGCATCACCATCGAAAGATGATAGGAGCATAGCATCATTGTTAAGGGTGAACCCATTTTTTGTGAAAGATTACACATCTGCTGCTCGCAACTACAATATTGCCAAGATTATGGCCATTATTCATGCACTTAGAATAAGTGATCAGAACTCGAAAGGTGTTGAAAATGGCACTAAAACAGAAGGGGATATTTATAAAGAACTAATTTTTAGCATTTTAAACTAAAAAAAAGCTTCTCGTGTGAGAAGCTTTTTTAGTGTAGCGGAGACGGGAATCGAACCCGTGACCTCCGGGTTATGAATCCGACGCTCTAACCATCTGAGCTACCCCGCCGTTCTTAAGAGGTCGCAAAAGTAGAAAAGGAAATTTTATTATCCAAAGCATCGCCGTAAATCTCTTAAAAAATTAAAAAAATGTACGCATTGCTTGCATCATATGAGCTAATGAAGTAAATAGGGGAAAATCAAGAAAGTCCCATAATGACGAAGCATAAATTTGTAACTGAATTCCCATTTAAAACTTCTCCAAAAGTTTTATTCAACTATATCAATTCGGCCGGTGGCTTGCAGCAATGGTTCGCTAATCACGTAAGTATTGACTCGGATCAAAACTATATATTTGAATGGGACGAAACCCTACATAAGGCAACTCATGTATCGCGACCTGGAAAATCTGCTAGATTTGACTTCCTGGATGCTGATGAGGGAAATTCTCTTGAATTCAAATTAATTCTAGGAGAGTTGGATGGTTCAACATATTTGAGAATCTCGGATACATCTGATAATGATGATGATGACGAGCTTCAAGACCTCTGGGAAGGACTTATCTCAGACCTTAAAGACATAGTTGGAGGCTAATTTTAGTAAAAATTAAGCTTTTCGCATTTTATTTGATAGTAACTTGCGAACTGTATGCTATAATTAATGAAGCAGATAGATAAGCTTGTACTAAAAAATTTCATTGGCCCTTTTGTGTTAACCACATTAGTTGTGGTTTTTATATTCCTCATGAGGTTCTTAATGATGTACTTCGAGGACTTCGTTGGTAAAGATATTGGCTTAGCCGTTTTCTCCAAACTTCTCCTTTTCTTTAGCTTAATCACTGTTCCTGTTGCACTTCCACTTTCTACATTACTAGCAGCATTGGTTAGTTTTGGGAATTTAGGAGAGCATACGGAACTAACGGCAATGAAGTCTGCTGGTATTCCGTTATCGAGAATTATACTTTCTACTTTTGTTTTTTGCGTTTTAGTTTCCCTTTTCTCATTTGTTTATAATAACAAAGTAACTCCCTGGGCTAACCTGAAAGGATATTCTATGCTTTGGGACATCAAAGTCACTAAAGTTACCCTTAATATTGAAAACGGTATTTTTTATAGAGAAATCCCCGGTTATAGTATAAAAGTAAAGGACAAAGACCCTAAAACCAATCTTCTTACTGGTGTAACAGTCTACAATCATTCCAATCGGGATGGCAATACCAATGTAACTTTGGCAGATTCGGGTAGAATGTACACCATCTACAATGACAGCTATTTGGTTTTTGAATTGTTCAATGGTTACAATTATGCCGAGCAAAAAAATGCAGGAGGCAGTTTCAATGATACCCCATTGGTCATTAATAAGTTTAAGAAAAATAGGATGGTTTTCTCATTGGAAAGTTTTGGTATGAAACGAACTGACGAAAATCAATTCAAATACCACGAGTATATGAAAGATATTAGCGAATTAAATGCCCAGATTGATAGTACGAAAAAGGAGATAGCAAATTCAACCAAAACCCAGCTTAAGGCGGTTAAAAACTTGAGCAATTATCAATTTAAACCAGCTGCTTCTTTTCGTAGAACCGTTGATACTACTAATGCTTCAAAAGAAGATACTTTACTGGAAATATTGCCAGGAAAATGGGTAGATGAAAAAGTAGCTGATTTAACTGGAGCGTATAGAATGCAAGAGATAGATGCTACTTTAAAATCGAATATTCAAAGTTTCAGAAATCAGTTAAATACGAACTATAGTGTACTTTCTTCAAAAAAGAAGGAGATGAGAAGGGCTGAAATTGAAAAATGGCATAAGTACACATATGCATTTGCGTGTTTAGTTATGTTCGTTATTGGTGCTTGCCTTGGGGCTATTATCAAGAAAGGTGGTTTCGGAATGCCAGTTGTTGTTGCAGTTAGCTTTTTTATATTTTACTACGTTCTCATGCAATTAGGAGACAAATACGCAAGAGAAGGCCTTATCCCAATCTTAACAGGAGTATGGTTTCCCAATTTCGTATTGACCTGTATAGCAGTGTTTTTAATTATAAAAGCGACCAAAGACTCCCAGTTATTTAACATCCGAAGTGACAATAAATGGTTACAGCTCGTTATTACTTTCCTCAAAAATAAAAAACTCATCAAAGCTACGGTATCATAATAATGATTACCTTTGCAGCTGTTTTAATTTTATAACTAAATCTAGGTTAACATCTTATGTATTTAACTTCGGAGAAGAAACAAGAAATCTTCCAAGCCAAAGGTCAACAGAAAAAAGCTACTGATACAGGTTCAGCAGAATCTCAAATCGCCCTTTTTTCTTTCAGAATCGCTCATTTGACAGAGCACTTGAAAAAAAACAAGCATGATTACTCAACACAATTGGGTCTTCTAAAGCTAGTTGGTAAGCGTCGTAGACTACTTGATTATCTTATTAAAAAAGATATCAATCGTTACAGAGCTATCATTGCTGAATTAGGAATTCGCAAGTAAAAAAATAATCTCAGGGAATCGCTATTCAGTGATTCCCTGTTTTTGTACCCAGCAAAATTTGAAATCCCCGCGGACACAGGATCAATCGTTGCATCGAAAGCGGAAAATGCAACATAATATTTCAACAATTAATGTTTAACGTACATTCACAGACTATCCAAATGCCGGATGGTCCAGCAATTACCCTAGAAACGGGTAAATTAGCCAGACAAGCAGATGGTGCTGTCGTACTTACTTGCGGTAAGTTAAAATTATTGGCAACTGTTGTTGCTCGTAAAGAAGCCAAAGAAGGTGTTGACTTCCTTCCACTTTCAGTAGATTATCAAGAAAAGTTTGCCTCAAATGGAAAGATTCCTGGAAGCTTTCAGAGAAGAGAAGGAAGATTATCTGATAATGAAATTCTAATATGTAGATTAGTTGACAGAGCTCTAAGACCAATGTTCCCTTCTGATTACCACGCCGATGTGCAGGTAATGATTAGTATGATATCGGCTGATGAGAATGTTCAGCCTGATGCTCTAGCAGCTTTGGCGGCATCTGCTGCTTTGGCTGTATCTGATATTCCATTCAATGGTCCAATATCAGAAATTCGCGTAGCTAAAATAGATGGAAAATATGTACTTAACCCTTCAGTTGCTGAAGCGGCTAATGCAGATTTAGATTTGATCGTTGCTGCAACGCACGACAATATCTTAATGGTAGAAGGTGAAGGAAACGAAGTTTCTGAGATTGAAATGATCGAAGCAATGAAAATTGCTCATGATGGTATCAAAACTCAAGTTGCTGCTCAAAAAGCTTTAGAAGCTGCTGTAGGTTCTACAGAAAAGCAAACTTACTCTCACGAAACTCACGATTTAGAGTTGAAAGAAAGAGTTAAAGCTGCAACATATGATAAAGTATATGCAGTAGGAGCAAAAGGATCAGCAAACAAAAACGAAAGAAAAGAAGGTTACGCGGCAATTTTGGAAGAGTTCCTTGCAACAATTCCAGAAGACGATGAAACTACAGATAAAGGTTTAGTTAATAAGTACTTCGGAGATGTTAAATATGAAGCATCTAGAAGACTTGTACTTGACGAAAGAAAGCGTCTTGACGGAAGACAACTTACTGAGATTCGCCCAATTGAGTGCGAAGTAGACTACCTTCCTTCAGCACACGGATCAGCATTATTTACAAGAGGAGAGACTCAATCGTTATCAACTACAACGTTAGGAACGAAAATGGACGAGCAATTGATCGACCAAGCTCTTTTCTCAGGATATTCTAAGTTTTACCTACACTACAACTTCCCTGGATTTAGTACTGGAGAAGTTAAGCCTAATAGAGGAGCAAGTAGAAGAGAAATTGGACACGGAAACTTGGCTCAGCGTTCTTTGAAAAAAGTAATGCCTGCTGAAGAGACAAATCCTTATACAATAAGAATTGTAAGTGATATCCTTGAATCTAACGGTTCTTCATCTATGGCAACTGTATGTGCTGGATGTATGTCCCTAATGGATGCAGGTGTAAACATTAAAGCTCCAGTTTCTGGAATTGCGATGGGCTTAATTACTGATAATGAGAAATTCGCAGTATTAAGTGATATCTTAGGAGACGAAGATCACTTAGGTGATATGGACTTTAAAGTAACAGGAACTGAAAAAGGAATCGTTGCTTGTCAAATGGACATCAAAGTAGACGGTCTTTCTTACGAAATTCTTGAGCAAGCTTTGACACAAGCCAAAGAAGGTAGATTACATATCTTGAACATCATGAAAGCGGCGATCGATACTCCTAGAGCCGACCTTAAGCCTCATGCACCTCGTGCCCACACTATGATCATTGATCGTGAGTACATTGGAGCTGTGATTGGACCTGGTGGAAAAATCATTCAAGAAATGCAGCGTGAAACTGGTGCAACCATCAATATCGAAGAGAAAGATAATGCTGGACACGTATCTATTTTTGCAAATACCAAGGAAAGCATGGATGCCGCTTTGGAAAGAATTAAGAACATCACAGCAACTGCGGAAGTAGGCGAAGTTTACGATGCTACTGTGAAGTCTATTCAGCCATTTGGTGCTTTTGTTGAGTTTTTACCTGGTAAAGAAGGTTTATTACATATTTCTGAAATCTCTTGGGAACGTTTACCTTCTATGGATAATGTTTTTGAGATTGGACAGAATATCAAAGTCAAATTAACTGAAGTAGATAAGAAAACTGGTAAATTCAGACTTTCTCAAAAAGTATTGCTTCCCCGTCCTCCTCGTGAAGAAAGACCACCACGTAAGGATGAGAAAAGCGAACAATAATATTTGACTTAACGTTGTTATTATACAACACCGCTAAATTTTGTAATTTTTTTTAATAAAACGAACATATGAGACAGCTCAAAATCAGCAAACAGATCACCAATCGTGAGAGTCAGTCACTTGATAAGTATCTTCAAGAGATTGGTAAGGTGGACTTGTTAACTCCCGATGAGGAAGTTACTTTGGCCCAGAAAATCCGCGAGGGAGATCAGCTTTCTTTGGAGCGTTTAACAAAAGCGAACTTACGTTTCGTAGTATCGGTAGCAAAACAGTACCAAAATCAAGGCCTTTCATTAGGTGACTTGATTAATGAAGGTAACTTAGGCTTGATTAAAGCAGCACAGCGATTCGATGAGACAAGGGGTTTTAAGTTTATATCATATGCGGTATGGTGGATCAGACAGTCCATTCTTCAAGCTTTGGCTGAGCAATCTAGAATTGTTCGTTTGCCATTGAACAGAGTAGGTTCTTTGAACAAAATCTCCAAAACTTTTTCAGAGTTGGAGCAAAAGTTCGAAAGAGAGCCATCTCCTGAAGAATTGGCAGAGGTTCTTGAGATTACATCAAACGAGGTTGTGGATACCATGAAAATTTCTGGTCGTCACGTATCCGTTGATGCTCCGTTCGTACAAGGGGAAGAAAACAGCCTTTTGGACGTATTGGAAAATGATCTTGAAATCAAGCCTGATCAAGAGTTGATGAACGATTCTCTTCGTAAAGAAGTACTTCGTGCATTATCTACGCTTACTCAAAGAGAAGCAGAGGTAATCATGTACTATTTCGGATTGAATGGAGAGCAAGCAATGACACTTGAAGAAATTGGAGAGAAATTCAATTTGACAAGAGAGCGTGTTCGCCAAATCAAGGAGAAAGCCATCCGTAGATTGAGACAAACCTCAAGAAGCAAAGCTTTGAAAGCTTACTTAGGATAAAACATATTATTAGTTAAATTTGAAGGCACTTGTTTCAAGTGCCTTTTTTTGTACATAATGACCTCAATAATTCCATTCTTACAACTCGCTGACTTATGTGTCCAAAAGGGCATTAAAGATATTATTATTTGTCCAGGAAGCCGAAATGCGGCACTTACAGTAGCCTTTACGAGCAATAAATCACTAAACTGTAAAAGCATTAGTGATGAACGATCGGCTGGTTTTATTGCTGTTGGGCAATCTATTTCAACTAACAAACCGACAGTTTTAATTTGTACTTCAGGAACAGCAGCTTTAAATTTTCATCCTGCAGTTGCTGAAGCTTATTTTCAGAATATTCCCTTATTAGTTATTACTGCAGACAGACCACCAGAATGGATCAATCAGCATGACGGGCAAACCGTTTTTCAAGAAAACTGTTATGGTAAGCACGTAAAGAAGTTCTTCCATTGGCTTCCCGACCAAAGTGAGGCTTCAATAAGCTATGCTGAAAGAACAAGTAATGACGCAATTAACCTTGCAGACAGTGGCCCAGTCCATATTAATATACCAATTAGAGAGCCATTTTACCCAGAAAATTCAAATCTTGAATTCTCGCCTTGGAAAAATATTCAATTTGCAAAAATTGATCATGTCATACCCAAAAGTGAAGTTGACCTCTTTCTACAAACTGTCAGAAACAGTAAGTCAAAACTTCTTGTAGTTGGACAAAATCTAGATAAAAACTTGGGAGAAGTTGCAGCTATTTTTGCTTCTAAATATGGGTTTACCCTTGTTGGTGACAGTATATCTAATTGTGAGAAGGGGATAAAAAACCAAGATGTAATTCTTAAAACAATTGATTCTAAAAGTTTGGAATCTCTAAAACCAGACTTCTTAATTTCAATTGGATCTTCTTTGATTTCGAAATCCCTAAAGTTGTTTCTCCGGAATACCAAGGCTGAAAACCACTGGCATATTGAAGACGAAGAAGAAATTATTGATCCTTTCATATCAATAACACGAAAGGTAGTAGCCAATCCGCAGATTATTTTGAATCAATTAATCGAAATTGATTGCTCACATGATGCTAATAACCAGTGGGATACATTTGAAAAAGAAGCGGAAAGGAGAATTGATAATTATTTCGATCAGAACAGTAATTATTCAGAATTTCAGGTTGTAAATGAGCTTATAAAAAGTATTCCAACCGGTTCTGTTCTTCATTTGGGAAATAGCATGAGTGTGAGATATGTAAATTCAATACAAAAAAACATACCACTAAACACCGAAATCCATTGTAACAGAGGCACAAGTGGGATAGAAGGAACATTAAGCACTGCCGTAGGACACGCTATGCAAACGGATAAGGCCATTTATTGCCTCCTAGGCGATGTTTCGTTTCAGTATGACAAGAATGCCCTTTGGAATAATTATATGCCCTCTAACTTAAAGATTATTATTCTCAATAATGGCGGTGGTATAATTTTCCAAATGATCAAAGGCCCTAAAGAGCAGGATTCTTTTAATGAATTCTTTAGAACTCAGCAAAACCACAAAGCTGATCTTATCGCTAAAGAGTTTGGATTAACATACATTTCAATAAATAAAAATGAAGACATTCAAAAAGGTTTGTCAAAACTCAATAAAAGCACTAAACCAACTATTTTAGAAATATTCACTGACCCTGAAATAAATGAGTTGGTTTATAAAACATTGTTTAAATAAGAAATGACTGAGCTTTCAAATTATTTTATGTCTTTGGAATGTGAATTGGAAAGCTTAGAGGCTTTTGATTTCATTCAGAAAGAAATATATTTTGATGCTGGTGAAACTGTGGTATCACAGTTGGAAAGGGCTAAGTTTCTATATTTTTTAATTGAAGGTGAAGTTTCTCTATCGATCAAATTAAAAGACGAACCTGAAAACTTGAAAGTAGGATTAAGTTCTTCAAAATTTACGCCTATTGGCTGGTCAGGATTTAAGGAACCTTATAGATATGCTACAAGTACTACAGCCGTTACTAATATAAAATTAATAAGTATTGAGTTTGAAAACTTAGCATTAACTTTTGAAAAATATCCAAATCTCGGTACCTTATTTTTAAAATTTGTTGTTTCTAAATCATCAATTTTGCTGTATGAAACACGGAAAATGCTGGCTCAGCTAGTTCCAGTTTCACAGCAAAGTTTTTTGCAATTAAATCCTTTCGACTCAATTGATGACAACCATAATCCAGATCTTGACGAAGGTCTAAAACGATCACCATTTTTTGAAGTTTTTAATGAAGATGAATTAGACTTTTTCAAAAGCTTGGGTATATTAACTCAAGTAAAAACAGGTGAAAAGTATTTTAGGCAAGAAGAAAATGCGGACCAAATTAGCTTTTTGATTAGTGGTAGACTCGCTTTAATTCATGCAGAAGACAAGTTAAATCAAAAACTAGATAAAAGAATTGTAAATAACGAAGGTTACATTATCACTATTGACGCTTTCACCGAGTCTGAAACTTATTTTGATACCTGCGTAGCTTTGCAATCAACTTGGGTATGGTCGATTAATTCTGCAAAACTAAGAGCTAATTTGCTGCAAAGTCCAGCACTTGCTATCAAGTTTTACAAAAGATTGTTATGGTATACGAGTGTAAGCCTTCGCTCTGCTAGAGCAAGGCTTATAAGAGTTCAATACGACGGAGAGATTAGTGCAGTAAAACATATTATAGAGCAACATGCCAGTCAATTAGACGTGTTGTCTAAAATTCATAAAATACCAACATTACTAAATCATACCATAACGATAAATGATGCTTTTGTTTCGTTAGAAAAGTTAAAAGTTAACGGAACATCACTTGAAAAACGACTAGCAAATAGTAGTCTATCAATACTGTCTGAAGTACTTCGTGAAAATGATTTTTATAATGGATTAGCAAAAATATATTCTTCGATAGTTAACGCACCAGAGGTATTTTTTCCAAACGAAGTACGTAGTTTATGTGCAGAATCTTTTTATAGTCTTTTTGAAAAAACGGGATATAACTTAAAAGGAATAGAGAATTTACCCGAAGAACCAGCAATCTATATTTATAATCACCTTGAAAATCACCCTTACAATACGCTTCCAAATAGTTTTCAGTTAACTCTAGACAGTCATTTTATTTCCTCAGTGATTTTATTTAAGAAGTTTCAAAATCCAGGAATTAGAGTGGTTAGAGTACCCAAAGGGGAAGAATATGGTCATCAGTTATATTATGAAAGACTTGGCCATATTCCTGTTTATACTCAGGACTCTCAGCAATTGAATGAAACAGATCAAGAAAAGAAAAACAGGAGAAATGAATTTTACATCACAGCAGAAGAATATCTGAACAACGGTACTAGTATTTTACTCGCACCAGAAGGTAGAAGTTATACAACGGATCAATCTCCGGGAGAATTTAAGGCGGGAGCATTTATACTCGCATCTAAATTGCCCAAGGAACCACTTATTGTGCCTATTGCAGTTGCCAATTTTGATAAAAGACTAAATAGAACTCAATTTTCAGCTGTAATAAAGGAACCATTCAGGCTATCAGATCGAATTGAAAATGTAAATGATAGGGAGGAAATGAATACGTTTTTGAGTGATTTAAGAAATTCATTCCAAAATTATGTAAAAGAAGCTCAAGAGCTAACAAATGAAAGCTCTTGGACCAAAATGTTATAGAACCATGTACGAAGATTTTTTAGAAGAAGTAACAGCCCTTAAACTGAATAAAGAAAACGAAATTCGTAAAGAACAAGTTATATTTTACGGAAGTAGCTCTTTTAGACTGTGGGAAACCGTTCAGGTTGATCTTAGTGGAATCGATATTATTAACCTAGCATTTGGCGGAAGTAATATAGGAGCATGTGAATTTTACCTAGATTTCATTTTTGAAAACGCCAATCCAAGCCATATTGTCTTTTACTGTGGAGATAATGATTGTATTGATGGTTTTGTAGTTGAAAAAGTTGTTAACGACTTTATAAGCTTTTTTGAGAAAGTTCGTGTTAAGTATACCAATACGCCTTTCACCTTTGTGAGTATAAAACCAAGTCCATCAAAGGCTCATTTATTGGATCAAATTCAAGAAGTCAACTCAAGGATAAAAACCTATTTATCGGAAAATTCAGATACATCTTTCCTTGATGTACATACTGAAATGCTCAACTCTAAAGGAACAGTAAGAGATGAGTTATATGTAGAAGATAAGTTACACCTTAACAAAGAAGGGTATGCCTTGTGGACGCAACTCTTTAGAAAGTATTTTGAGTTATAAAAAGTAGCAAAAAAGTGTTTTTTAGGTTTTGAAAAATGTTGTCGTTTCGAATTTTACAAACACATTTTAGAAGCCTCTATACTCCTTAAATCTTTAAGGAAAACCCCACTATCATAGTAACGGCAAGCTTTGGTGTTGTCTCCCATTTTTTCAAAAGCCTTACCGAGGTAATAATAAAGGTATTCGACCTCAGGGTTTTCTTTTTCAATTTGAATTAACTGGTCTGCTCCATGGCTTTTTCTTTCGCTTAATAACTCAAGAATGGCTGAATTGCGTAATGCGTATGGATTATTTGGAGAAAGCTTTAAAGCTTGTTCTGTATATTTAGCACCTTCAACAATTTGTTTATTTTCCAGTAAATTGAGTGCATGGGTATTGATAAATGCTAATTCGTTAGGCACAAGTGAGACTGCTTTGGAAGAATAAACTAATGCTTTGTCCCATTCATTAAGTTGAGCATAAGTCGCACTCAAATTATTCAAAGCAAATGGGAAGTTCTCCTTAATTTTCAAGGCTGCAACAAATTGTTTTTTCGCATTTTCAAAATCCTTTTGTTGATACATGGCGTAGCCGAGATTAGTGATTGTTTCTACATCATCACCTTTTATACTTAATGCTCTTTGGAAGTCAGGGATTGCTTCGTTGGGATTTTCTTGAGCCAGAAATAGCTTACCTCGAACTTGATAAAACTGTACAGAATCCTTGTAGTCTTTTTCGATTGATTTTAGGATTCGTGGTATAGTCTCCAAATCGCCCTTATCAATCAAAGCAGAAGCTAAGTTTATTTTAGCTTGTCCAAAAGAATCATCTAGGTCAACTGCTTTTTGAAAATCTCGAATTGCACCATCAATATTTCCTTGTTGCTGAAGTACAATACCACGATTACTGTAAGCATCGGCAAAATCTGGCACCTTTTCTATCGCCTCAGAATAAAATCCCAAAGCTTTATCGTATTCCCTTTTTTTGAAATGATAATTCGCTCTTTCAAAAAACTCCGCCGCTTCTGCTTTATCTTTGTTCTCACAGGAGAAAAGTAGAACCAAACATATAAAACCAATACCAAATACTTTCATGAGATTTATCAAAGAAATTCCTAATAATTATTGTCAAACTTCGCTCTACAGCTTCAACAACAAATATATCATAAAGTTTGAAGCCGGACTCATGGAGCAAGCCTTTAAAGTCTCAGAATTGGACGTAACAGGTCAAGAAGAGGTGGAAGAAATGATTAACGAAGAATTTCTAAAGAAAGTAATAGAACGCTTTAAGGGAATGCAAGCGGATTTTGAAGAGGCTTTGTTTGGCTATTAAATAAAAAAGCCCAACAATCATATGATCATTGGGCTTTCAATAATTAAATGGCAGTTTAATTAAAGAGCCATTAACTTCTTATAAATCTTAGCCTGCTTAGCATTCATATTTGACATTTTTGTCAAGGTAAAACGCTCTCTTGGATCAGCTATTAGCTTAATAGGGTAAGTGTATTTTTGGCCTGATCTCAATAATTCTACTTCAATTACATCACCAACTTTCTTTCCATCTATTGCTCCTTCAATATCACTTGTAGCTTTGCCATCTATGCTTAGAATTTGATCCCCTACATTGATTCCTCCGGCGTAAGCCGAACCTTCGCTTATTACCGTTCTAATTACTCCGTTAGATGATCTTGTTCCCATGTATGGATCGCTACTTCTTGGCGAAATGTCAAGATCAATTCCTGCATTGGCAAAGTATGACTTGTAATCAACTCTTTTTGTTCCAAAAACATGATTTTTGAAGAAATCACTCAAATCTTTTCCAGCAACTGTTTCACAAGCTTTCTGGAATTCTTGATCTGTGTACCCACGACCAAGTTCTTGGTAGTTCTTTTTCCAAAGCAATCTCAAAACATCATCCAAGCTTTTTTCACCGTTTGTTTCATTCAAGATGGTCAAGTTGAGCATTGAAGCTAAAATTCCACCTTTTGAATAATATGAAATTGTAGTGTTATAAGAATTCTCATCAGGACGATATGATTTAATCCAAGCATCCCAAGAAGCTTCTGTGGCAGATTGTACTCTAACACCCGGTTGTGTTTCTACTGAAGTCAATGCACTACTCCATGTGCTCAATACTTCGCTATCGTCAATAAGACCTGCTCTTCTAAGGATCAACTCTTCGTAATAAGAAGTAAAACCTTCCGCAACCCACAGCATGTGCGTATAGTTCTCGTTTTCGTAATCAAATGGTCCTAATGCCTCTGGACGAATTCTCTTTACATTCCATAAGTGAAAGTATTCGTGAGCTATTAGAGAGAAAAAGCCTTTATAAGCACGATCACTACTATATGCATCAGGCCTTGTCATACAAGTAGTAGAGTACAAATGCTCTAAACCACCACCGATTCCTTGTTGGTGGTGAATAATGAAAAGATACTTGTCAAGCGGAGTTTCGCCTACAACACTTGTTGCAGCTTCAACCACTTTTTTGTAATCGCTCATTAACTTGTCCTTGTCATAGTTAAGTTCTTCTCTTGTGTACATGGCAACCGTATGAGGAACACCAGCTCCCTCAAACTCATGTACAACGTGATTTCCTATTTCAATAGGGCTATCAACCAATGTATCAAAATCTTTAATTTCGAAAACATTATTTCCCAATGGCTTCAATGCTGTTGAAACAGTATTCCACTTGTAATAAGGATTTACTTTGAGTTGAGACTTTTTGTCCATTAAACCATTTACAAACATGAAAACACTAGCTCCATTTACATAACCATGTGAATCATCTAGAAACGAAGTTCGTACAGTCATTTCGTATGCATATACCTTGTAAGTAACTACGACTTTTTGAGCTCCTTTGGCATTGATAGACCAAGTGTTTTTATTCACTTTATCATTTTCGAGTGTTTTTCCATTACCATCCACGGCAACAAAATCAATAACGTTGCGAGCATATTCGCGAACCAAATAAGATCCTGGAGTCCATACTGGCATTTTAATTAATAAATTTCCGTTAGCATCAAGTACACCATTTGCTAAGGGCTTGTTAATGTTCATAGTCACATCAAAATAGTGAGTATGAGGCTGATCCACTGACAATTCGTATGTAATGGGATAATCTTCGCTCAAAGTAGACACTTTGGCAACGGAGCACGAGCTCAAAGCGAAGATGAATAAGATAAGGGTTAATTTAAATTTGTTCATGAATTAATTAATTGATTTTCTACATTTCAAAACTACAATTTTTCGTGACGGGACACGTTCTTAGGGTGAAATTCTTTCTATTTTACATCTTTTAGACCAAGTTTTTATCAATTGAAAAACTTCTTTCCTACCTTTGATTTTCAATTATTTGTGAAACTTTACATATGAAAAAGAGTACTTTCATTCTCTTCACGTTGCTTTCGGTTCCAACTTTATTATTTTCTCAAAACACCCTTAGTTATACAGCCCTAGAAGCTTACTATAATAATGGGATTGAATTGTTTGAGAAAAAGGCCTATTCAGCAGCACGCAAAGAGTTCAAAAACTACGTTGAGAAATCTAGCACTTCGCTGAATCCCAACAAATTTAATATTGCAAATGCGGAGTATTATTCGGCCGTTACTGGCCTATATACTGGTGCACTAGACGCAGATATAGAAGTAGAACGCTTTGTGATCAACCATAGTGAACACCCAAAAGCAAAAATCATTTTTAGTGATCTTGGTGAAAGCTTTTATGAAAAAGGTGATTATGAACAAGCCATAGATTATTTGACCAAAGCAATATCTTTTCGTCAAGATGGACTCGACATATATGAGTTACGGTACAAGCTCGCTGTTTCTTATTATCAATTAAAAACATACGAAAAGGCTCTTCCAGAATTTAACTATGTAAAGCAAACTGTTGCAGAAAACGCAATTAATGCTGCTTACTATGCTGCTGTGATTAATTTCCAATTCGAAGATTACGATGCGGCATTGGTAGATTTAAGAAGAGTAGAGAATGTAAATCCATATAAAGTAGAAGTTCCAAACTGGATTGCTCAAATTCTTTATCGCCAAGAGAAGTACGATGACTTATTAGCATTTACAGAACCTATCATTGCAAATCCAGATGGTAGAAAGATAGACGAGATATGCCTATTGACTGCAGAAGTACTCTTCTTCAGAGATAAATTTGGTAAAGCTGCAGATTATTATGACAAGTTTAGAGAGTTTAGAAGAGGCTCGGTAGATCCACAAGTTACTTTCCGACATGGATTTAGCCTTTACAAAAACGAAGAGTACCAAAAGGCTTTATATTATTTCAAGCAAATAGCCGATAAAGAAGATGCACTTGGTCAACAGGCTGCTTACTATTTAGGAATATCTGCACTGAATGTTAAAGATTTAAATGCAGCTTTGGCGGCATTTGGTTTTGCAAAAAGTCTCGATTTTGACAGAGAAATAAAAGAAGAGGCAGCTTTCAATTACATTAAGGTATTAGTGGATCTCAAAAATAGCACTGAAGCTGTTTCGCAATTACAAGAATATGTAAATGCTTATCCTAACGGAAAATATGTAGATACTTCTAATGAGTTGGTAAGTGATATCTTATTTGAGACTAATAATTTGACTCAAGCTATTTCATATATAGAAGGACTAAGTCGCAAAACGAGTAAAATTGAAGCAGCATATCAAGAGTTGTGTTACAATCAAGGTGTGTTGGACTTTAACTTGGAGAGATTTGACAAGGCAATTGAGTATTTCAACAAAGCAATTAACAACCCAATCAACAGGGAAATTGTAAACAATGCAAAAATTTGGAGAGCTGAAGCTTCATTTGCAAGTGAAAAACCAGAAACAAAAACTTTGTATAGAGAATTATTAAACTCAGGTTCAAAAGAAGCAAGAACTAAAAGTTTATATAGTTTAGGATATTTGAGCTACAATGAAAAAGAGTACGATCAAGCAAGAAAATACTTTGAAGAGTATTTAGATCAAACTGGAGCGAGCCAGCAGAGTAGGGAAGATGCTTTACTTAGAATTGCTGATTGCTATTTGGTTCAAAAGAATTTTGCAAAAGCACTTAGTGGATACGAAAGAGCTCTTAGCAGTAACAGAACAAACTTAGACTATGCCTTGTACCAAAAAGGGAATACGCTAGACTTCATGGATCGTAAAGGAGAAGCTCAAGATGCCTTTAACCAATTCTCTAAAAGATTCGAAAACTCAAGATTGATAGATGATGTCCTTTACCAAAGAGGTAACCTAGAAATGGACAAAAGAGATTACCAATCTGCAATAGCATCATTTACCGAAATGTTGCGTAAAAAGCCTAATAGTATTTTGGCTCCAGATGCACTTCTAAAACGAGCTTTGGCTTTTGGAAACTTACAAAACTATGATAGGGCAATTTCGGATTATAAATTAATTGTAAAGAAATTCGGAAACTCTAAAGTTGCAAACGAAGCTTTATTGGGACTAAGAGATATTCTTAATATTACTGGTAGAAGTGAAGATTTTGCCGAAATCGCCGATGATTATCGCGAAGCAAATCCTGAAAGTAATTCTGCAATTAACCTACAATACGAAGCAGCCAAAAACCTTTTCTACACCGAAAAGTATACCGCAGCAATATCAGCACTTACAAGATTTGTTGCCAACAACCCTAGTAATAGTAATATAATGGAAGCCAATTATTTGGTTGCCGAGTCATACTATTTTACAAAAGAAACTGGTAAAGCAAAGCCATTCTATCAAAAAGTTATTACTGATAATCAATCAAATTTTGTTGCAAAATCTGCCTATAGATTAGCAAATATTCAGTTTGAAGAAAAAGATTACCGCGGTTCAGTGAGTTCGTTTCAAAATATGTTGAGCAGCAGTTCTTCTAAAAGAGATGAAGTTACAGCTTGGGAAGGGTTATTTAAATCATTCTATTTTTTAGGAGACTATGATAATTCTATAAAAAATGCTCAATCTGTAATAAGTGAAGGTGGTGAAGTTGTGATTGGAGCTGTAAATAGAGCTCACTTGTTCACAGGAAAATCTCACATGCAGAGAAACAATTTTACTCAGGCGAAGGAATCTTTCGAAAAAGTAATAGCATTGGCCAAAGACGTAAGTGGAGCTGAAGCCAAGTATTTTATTGGAGAGATGCTTTACAAGAGTGGAAAGTATGATGAATCCATTGTGGAGCTACAGAAATTGGCTCAAGAGTTTAACGATTTCATTTATTGGTACGAAAAGGCGTTTCTTTTAATCGCAGATAACTATGTAGCCAAAAATGATTCATTCATGGCCAAAGCTACACTAAAGAGTATTATTGAAAACAGTAATACGCCTGCAACAGTAACATCAGCCAAAGACAAATTAAAAGCGATCAAATAAGTAAAAATGAAGATCAAAATAATTGCAACTAGCGTGCTTTCCCTGGCTTTTCTTCAAATGAAAGCCCAACAAGGAGATATTGGTAATGAAGAAATTACCATCACAAAGGAGAGAACTATTTCTCTTCCAAAGGCTAATAGGGTATTTGAGAAAATCCCACCTGTAGAGAAAATTCCTACTGAATCTAAGGTAGAGTATAAGTTTTTTGAAAGAAAACCTACCGGTATACAGACAATTGATTTTGTCCCTAAAATTGTAGCTCCAAAAGAAGAGGACGGGAAAAGTACTAATAAAGAAGGTTACCCCAACTATGTGAAATTAGGTGGTGGAAACTTTGGCCGAATCTATGCCGAAACTTTCCTGAACTCTCCGCAAAACCAAAACATGGTTTTCGGTGTACATGCTTTGCATAATTCAGCAAAAAGAGGACCCATACAAGGAGAAAATAGCGGCAACAGCCTTACCAAAATTGGTCTTGACGGAAAATATCATAATGCTGGTTTTGAATTGAAAGGAAATGCAGGCTATGAAAGAAGAAACTATTATTTCTATGGATATGATACCTCAAGAGTAGAATACGACAAGGAAGAAATAAGACAAAGACTCAATATTTTCAATTTTGCTGTTGGCTTAGAAAACACCAAAGCCAACCCAGTAGTTGATTACAAGTTGAATACTAACTTAAGAACTCTTAAGGACTACTACAATGCCGAAGAACTAGACTGGGGTAGTAAATTCACTACTTATTTCCCCATAATGGAAGATAGAGTTACTGCAGTATTGGAAGGGGAGGCATTCATAACTCAACGAACTGATAATTACGAAGATACACCAACTAGAAAGCGTAATTTATTTAGAATTTCACCTTACTTTAACCTCGATTTTAGATCCTTTAATGCTAAAATTGGCTACAAAGCTGTGAATGAGTTTGATCAAGTAAAAGCTATAAATCAAACCAAAGGATTTCCAACTGCCACTTTGACGTATAAAACTCCAAATTTACTTTACTTCTTTGTAGGATACGACGGTGATATTATCAGAAATACCCTTGGTAAATATTATGATGAAAACCCGTTCATTAAATCGCAAGTAGACTTAGAAAACACCATAAAAGAACAAGAATTCTTTATAGGAAGTAGGGGTGAGGTTACAAAAGGTCTTTCATACAATTTCAAGGCGAGTTATGGAAAATATAACAATTTGTACTATTACAACATTTACGATGCCTTTGATGGTCCTTTAGGTGTAAGAAAATTTGAAGTTTACTACGATAAAAACAAAACAGACTTTGTAAATGTATCAGCAGAAGTAAACTATCAAGCTAAGGATTTTTGGCATACAAATTTGAGTGCAGACTACTTTTACTACGAAACAATAGATTTGGCTAAAGCATATCACAGACCAAACTTTGAAGCTAGAATGGGAAATATTTTTAGAGTCAGTGACAAAATTGTTTCAAACTTAGATTTGTACTTTATCAGCAACACAGTAGGTAATGACCCCTTCATTTTTGAGGATGTTAAGATTCCTGCAATTATTGATGTAAATGCCGAAATCACATATTTATTTAGTGAACAATTCTCTGCTTTCGTAAAATTGAATAACTTGGTGGGAAATAACTATCAGCGATTCCTATACTATCCTCAAATGGGGCTTAATTTTGTAGCAGGAATTAACGTGTCGCTCTAATAAACCATTTATGATAAACTTTGATAAGCATTTAAAGGAAGTATTATACGAGTATGATTTTATCGTTATACCAAACTTTGGTGCTTTTATAGCAAACTTTGAAGTTATTGAAAAAAATGGAGAATCTTTTCCTGCTAAAACATTCAGTTTCAATCGCCTATTAAATGTAGACGAGAATCAAAAGTTCTTTAATTTTTTAGTTAGGGTTGAGAACAAGCCTTTTTCAGAGATTGAAATCCAGTGGAATAACTATTTGCTTAACTTAAAAAACGAACTAAATAAAAATAAACGTTTTGAAGTTGAAGGCTTAGGTAGTGTAATAAGCAATCCAGAGAAAGAAACTACTTTCAAGTTTTTGGATGATATCAATTTTTACGAAAGAGATAAATTTAGCCAGGAAAATGAATTTGAGTCTCTATCTGTACTTCCTAGTTCACCAACCATAGTAGAAGAAATAAGTCCAGAAACTGAAATCGTTGAGGATATTCCAGAAATAAGTCCAGCTATTCATGAGGCGGCTAAAAGTGTAGAAACCGTAGACTTCAAAGAGGACCTTAGAAATGAAGTTGAGGAATACAGCGAAGTTGAAGAAGAATATTACGAAGAAGAATCGCCGAATAGATGGAAATTTCTGATTTGGCTTTTGCCTTTGTTGTTACTTTTGGCTGCAGCTTATTACTTTTTTAATAACAGAAATCTAGAAGAAAAGTCAGTACAGCCATTAATGGATACAAGTTCTGTTGCCATTGATAGTACAATTGTTGCAGATTCTAGTTTGACGGATTCCTCAACTTTTGAAGAGCCTATCGTGTCGGCAGAAGTAGAGAAAGTAGTTGACCTTAAGCCAACTCCCAAAGCTCCAAAAATTAGATTCCACGTGTGGGCTGGATTATTCCGAAGTAAATCAAATGCAGAAAAACTTAGGAAAAAATTACGAAATGGTGGTTTAAAAGGCGAAATTCAAATGGTGAAGGATATGCGACGAGTTTACGTTCCTGTTAGCACAGAAGCAGAAGCTAAAACCACCGTAAAAAAGATAGAACAATTAACTGGCGAAAAAGCCGTTTATTTTGAAGTAGATTAAGCTACAAAGATGAATATAGATTTTCCTACATCCGAAACACATAAAAAACAGGCCCTTATGATTAGTGCAGGCTTATATGCATTATTTTTAGCTGCCTTGCTTTTTTTTAATATAATGTACGAACCTGTAGAGGAGCCTATTGCAATGGGAGTAGACCTCAACTACGGAGTGGACCTTGTGGGAAGTGGGAATATTCAAACAATGAATAAAGCCAACGCTTCTAAAAACAACTATGACGTAAAGCCATCGGACAATGCAACTTCAAAAGAGCAAGCTAAGTCAGTAACAAAACCAGTTCCAAAACCTACTCCACAAAGATCAACACCAACAAGAACGAAAACACCACCAGTTGTTACTTCGGAGGCTGATGATTCACCAGTAACAGTTAAAAAATCAACTGAGAAAACAACAACCAAGTCAAGTCCAACGCCACCGGCACCTGTGCAAAGCAAGCCAACACCACCAGGACCGACTCGTAGTGTAGATCAAGGCTCTTTGTTTGGCAAAAAAGGAAATTCATCCGGTAGCAATGGAACAGTAGGTACAGCAGATGGAGTAGGAGGTAACAGCAATGGAGATGGTCCTGCAGGAAGTGTAGGAGATCAGGGCGACCCAAGAGGAACATTGGATGGAAAAAGCTTATATGGTGAGCCTGGTAAAGGTGGCAGTGGAGGAGCTTCGGTTGCAATATCGGGCTGGAATCGTAAAAACCTTTCCTTACCAAAAGATCAATCTTCAGAAACTGGCCGAATCGTATTTAAAATTACAATTGATGATCGTGGTGACGTGATAAGCTTGGTACCTACAAATACTACAGTAAGTCCGTCTGTTACTAAATTTTACAGTGATTACTTGAAAAGGAACCTAAGTAGGTACTTAAGTCCTCAAGGAAATCCTCCTCCGAGATCATCTGGTACCATTACAATTAATATTACTTCTGGAAATTAATTAGCTTTGCGTTTTGATCAAGATGCTTAGGCTAGAATGACTTATCAGCAAACTGTAGACTACTTATATTCGCAACTACCCACTTTCCAAAATAAAGGAAAGGAAGCGGTTAATTGGAAACTTGAAAATATCCAATTGCTGTGTCAATACTTAAACAACCCTCAAGATAGTTTTAAATCAATTCATATTGCTGGCACAAATGGTAAAGGCAGTTCTTCACACTATTTAGCAAGCATATTACAAGAAGCTGGGTATAAAGTCGGTTTATATACTTCTCCTCATTTAAAGGACTTTAGAGAGCGTTTTAGGATCAATGGACAACTAGTTCATAAGAATTTTGTTGTGCAGTTTATCAAGACCCATAAAGCCATAATTGAACAATTAAAACCGAGTTTTTTCGAAATTACTGTTGCCATGGCTTTTCAGCTTTTTGCCAATGAGAAAGTAGATTATGCGATTATTGAAGTCGGTCTTGGAGGAAGGCTTGATAGTACAAATATTATAAATCCAATAGCATGCCTAATTACAAATATTGGTTTTGATCATATGGATATGCTCGGGGAAACCCTTCCAGAAATTGCATCAGAAAAAGCAGGTATCATAAAATATGGAATCCCAGTAGTAATCTCTGAAAGTCATAAGGAAACTAAAAATGTTTTTAATGAAAAAGCAAAAAGCTTAAATGCTCCAATATTTTTTGCTGAAGAATCATATTTAGTAAAACAAGTAGATGAAAACAAAACTAAATTCATAGTTAATGAACTTAGTTCAAATATTGAGTTTGAAATACAGAGTGAGTTAAGTGGTACTTATCAAGTTAAAAACTTACAAGGAGTTCTAAAAACAATAGATATACTTAGATACGGGGGTATTAAAATCACCAAATCCAATTTGCTAAATGGTTTATCATCGGTATGTTCTAATACAAACTTAAAAGGAAGGTGGCAAGAGTTAGCTATCAATCCATTGACAATATGCGATACTGGCCACAATAAAGAAGCATTCGATTATTTGTTAAAATACTTGTATAGTACGACTTATGATAAAATTCACTTAATTTTAGGCTTTGCTAAGGATAAGGATCCTAGTGTTTTACTATCCTCTTTACCAATAAATTGTATTGTCTATTATTGTACTTTTTTAGGTGGAAGATCAACAACTGATTTCACACATGAAAGATATGTTAAAAATATTAACACTTACGATATTGCTTTTAACAGCGTTAATGAGGCCTTGAAGGTAGTTAGAAAACAAGCAGGAGAGAAAGATTTTATATTTATTGGTGGAAGCACCTATTTAGTAGCAGAATTAGACGAAATATAGATAGTGAGAAGAAAACAGCACAGATTCGAGCATAACAAGGTAGCCGATAACGTCATTGAAAGGGGTAAACCATGGTATACTACCATTAAGGGTAAATGGAAAAGCGATTTTTTCAAAAACGACAATCCACTCGTATTGGAGTTAGCCTGTGGAAAAGGAGAATATACAGTTGGTATTGCTGAAGAAAATTCTGACCTAAATGTGGTTGGAATTGATATTAAAGGCGATAGAATTGCCCGAGGAAGCAAAAGGGCGATGGATAAAGAATTGTCAAATGCAGCCTTCTTACGAACTAGTATCCAGTTTCTTGACGAGTTTTTTGAAGATAATGAAGTGGACGATATTTGGCTAATTCACCCAGACCCACAATCACGTGATAAGGAAGAAAGAAAGCGTTTGACCAATCAGTATTTTTTAAACATATACAAGAAATACTTGAAACCAGGTGGGTTATTTCGATTGAAAACCGATAGCCCATTTCTCTATGAATACAGCTTAGAGGTTTTGAAAAATGATCCTGATTTTGAAATAATTGATCATACAAACGACCTATATAACTCACCATTAATAGCAGAGCATTTTGGAATAAAAACCCATTATGAAATGCTATGGGTTGCAAAAGGCTATACCGTAAATTACATTAAATGTCGCCTTAAAGGCTAAATTTAATAGGTTTTCCATGAAAAAAGCCCTTCAAACGAAGGGCTTTTTTAGTATATATTAAGTCAGTTCGATTAGATCAAACTTGCAAAATGCTTAACAGTTCTCACTAATTGAGAAACATATGACATTTCGTTATCATACCAGCTAACTGTTTTCACTAATTGAGTATCTCCTACAGTTTGAACTTTAGTTTGAGTTGCATCAAACAATGAACCATAAGTAATACCAATAACATCACTACTTACGATAGGATCTTCAGTATATCCGTAACTTTCGTTCGAAGCCGCTTTCATAGCCGCGTTAACCTCTTCTACAGTTACTTTCTTGTCTAATACAGTGATAAGCTCAGTTAAAGAACCAGTTATAGTAGGTACTCTTTGTGCAGCACCGTCAAGTATACCATTCAATTCTGGTAATACAAGGCCAATTGCTTTTGCAGCTCCAGTTGTGTTAGGAACAATGTTTTCCGCAGCAGCTCTAGCTCTTCTAAGGTCTTTTGGATGAGGACCATCTTGCGTGTTCTGATCGTTCGTGTAAGCATGAATTGTGGTCATTAAACCAGTCTTAATACCATACTTGTCGTTCAATACTTGAGCCATTGGTGCAAGACAGTTAGTAGTACATGAAGCACCACTGATAATAGCCTCAGTTCCGTCTAATATATTATGGTTAACATTGAAAACGATAGTTTTCACATCTCCAGTAGCTGGTGCTGAAATAACAACTTTCTTAGCTCCTGCCTTAATGTGAGCAGCTGCCTTAGTATCACTAGCGAAAAAACCAGTACATTCTAATACAACGTCAACATCGTGATCAGCCCAAGGAATCAAAGATGGGTCTCTTTGAGCGTAAATATTAAGTTTATCACCATTCACAGTCAATGTTCCTTCTCCTGAAGTAATATCAGCTTCGAAACGGCCTTGTGCAGTATCATACTTTAATAAGTGAGCCAAAGTGGCTGAGTCAGTAAGGTCATTGATGGCAACTACATCAATTCCTTGCATGTTATATATTTGTCTGTAAACAAGTCGTCCAATACGACCAAAACCATTGATTGCTACTTTTACGTCTTTCATTTAGGTAGTTTTTTTATTCTTAAAATCATTACAAAATTAAGAAAATTGAACTAAGGAAAAAGACTTTATTATTTTTCAAAGAATATTCAAGGAATTTAATGTATTAGTACCATTTTGGAGCCACAAACTCACCACCATTAGATATGTTAAAATATTTAACATATTTCCTTTTCGATTATATGTATGTTATGCTTCCTCATGCTTTAATTTTTCATTAATTTTGTGCGGCTACTACTTGACACCAAATTTTATTTGGACACGTAATAGACAAAATCTAAATTTGGTAGAGTAGGGGTTTCACGAGTAGGTAGTCTGCACATTTTCAGATACTTACCCTACCTTTAAAGAAGTAATTATTTTTTATTTATATCGTAAAATTGTACAATGAATTCGAACGAAGAATTAATTCTCAAAGCCTGGGAAGATAAAACTCAATTAAAAGAGGAAGAAACTATAGCAGCCATAAATGCGACAGTAGAAATGGTCGATAAGGGCACACTTCGTGTTGCCGAGCCAATTGGTGAAGGAAAATGGAAGGTTAATGAGTGGGTAAAGAAAGCAATAATTCTTTATTTCCCTCTCCGAAGCATGAAAATTGAAGAGGTCGGAATTTTCGAATTTCACGATAAAATGCAATTAAAAAATAATTACAAAGATCTAGGAGTTCGTGTAGTACCTCCAGCAGTTGCAAGGTACGGAGCATATTTAGCCCCTGGAACTATCCTGATGCCATCGTACGTAAACATTGGTGCATATGTGGATGAGGGAACAATGGTAGATACTTGGGCAACCGTAGGTAGTTGTGCTCAAATAGGTAAAAACGTACACTTAAGTGGCGGAGTTGGCATTGGTGGCGTATTGGAGCCAGCTCAGGCTAGTCCAGTAATTATAGAAGATGGTGCATTTGTAGGATCAAGATGTATTGTTGTAGAAGGTGCTCATATAGGTGAAAGAGCTGTACTTGGTGCAGGTTGTGTTATAACAAAAAGCTCAAAAATTATAGACGTAACTCAAGATGAGCCTGTTATATACAAGGGATTTGTTCCTGCAAACTCTGTAGTAATACCTGGCACTATACCTAAAAGCTTCCCTGCTGGTGAGTATGGCGTGCCATGTTGCCTTATTATTGGTAAAAGAAGTGCTTCTACCGATCTAAAGACATCTCTTAATGATGCACTTCGTGAGAATGACGTAATTGTTTAATTTCCGATAAGGACAGCTCATTTTTATATGGCCCTTGGTTTCTACTATGTAGCAATCAAGGGCTTTTTTTTGATTATTTGAATTCAATATTATTGCCGTCACCTTTCCATTTCTGCACACTAGAATCTCTTAAAACCTTTTATGTCGTATTTCCTTTACTCCCTCTTGACATTTTAATTGACCAGTTGTAATAAAGGCAATCGCTCTGGTCTCTAAGCACTCTTTAGGCTTTAAACTTAAAGACCGCAACCACTCTCAATCCATAAATTTGTAAAAAATCAACTCCGAGAGCAAAAAAAGAGCCCAAATCGTTAGATTTGAGCTCTTCCTAATCCTTCTATTAAAGTAGGATTATTTCTGGATAGCACTTTTGTAAATCGGAATCTTTAATAATCTTATAGTATATCTCACATTTCTCTGATGCAAAGATGAAGATAAAATTTAATACCCTCCAAATCTTTTAGTAAAAAATATTTTGACCTGAGTTTGGGTCTTTTACATAATCTTTGAATAGTTATAAAACGTTAGATACATGATAGTTACACTCTATTTACAATATTAAATCACATTGTTTACATTTGTTATTTATTAGATTTAGAATTGTTAATTCTTATGTTTACATTTGTAAAAGAGAAACATAATTTCTTTCTAATATGCTTAAAGAAAACGAAAGAGAACTGAATAATAAAATTGTACTAATCCTAGAAACCATAAGTGAGTCTAGCTCTGTCTTTGCTGACTTTATAGGCATCACTAGGCCTGCAATGAGTCATATTACCAATTTTAGAAATAAGCCAAGTCTTGAGATTATTCAGAAAATTGTAAGCAAATTTCCGGAGTTAGGTATTGAGTGGACCTTTGATGATGTTGAGCTAGACCAGGATTTACTAAAAAGAGTGAGAGAGACTTATCAGAGGCAAAAAGCTGCCGAAGAGCATGCTTTGCGAGAATCGAATATTCTCGGCAGTGGTGGAAGGCAACAGCAAATATTCGATTCTCAAGCGTCTTCTTTTTTTGGAAATTCTAAAAAGAAAATCGTACGGATTGTGTTAATTTACGAGGACGAAACATTCTCAGAAATAACCCCCAGTAATTAAACCCATGTCGAGCCCAAAATTATCTTATCTCTATTTACCTATTATTGCTCTCGTACTTTCAGTCATTGGTATTGTTTTAAAATTATATTACAACGAACCTGTTCCCATCACTTTGTATTTCTTTATACCTTTTATGATATTTCTACTTGGTGTTGGAATCAAGAAAAAAGTTTGGAGAAAACCATAACTAAAATCAAAGTTGATTTTGATTGTGCAAAATATAGCTCACACTTAATTAGACTCCTTCCTTTAGTAGTCTTACACTTCTAGTTGCATTTGAAGACTTTTAGGACATTATAAGGGATGTTTGAGGAATGTATTCATTTCAGATTAAATGCTCCCTTATACTGCAAATAATACCTATTCTCAGCTATAATTCGACTTTGACTAAGCTAGTAATTAATAACCTTTCGCTCTACTAATAATTGATTAACTGTTGGCTAGTCCTTTAGTATTTATAATGTTGAACAGGTTTAGATTTCACATTAAAAATGCATAGACATTTATGTTCAGTATTATTTGTGTAAAACTAAATTTTCAGAAGAATTTGAAACTAAGAGATGTGTTGTATAATTTATATTATGTTAAATAGAACTACGAAAGAAAAGGTGGATCGTTAAACCCACCTCTTTTATTACTCACACTGAGTCAATACATTCTTCAAAGTTTCTAGCTGCTTTCCAGCTTCTACATCACCTGGCTTAGCACGATCACATGCTTGGAAATATGGTTGAGCTTCCTTAAATTCCTTGCAAACCTGAGTTTCTAAATCCTTACCACGCTTACGGTATTCGTCCATTGACATATTGTCAATTTCTTTTTTAGTATTTACCGCTTTGTTGAAGTAATATACTCCAAGGTTAAAGTTTGTGTCATAGTTATCAGGATCGATAGCTAATACTTTGTTATAATACATCAAAGCCTTTTCAGCCTCTCCCTTATTATCATATAAGATTCCAAGGTTCAATAGGTTGATAGTATTCGTTGGATCCGTTTCAACTAACTTTTCCAAATCTACAATAGCAGCATCTAGTTTATTAAATGACAAGTACAGATTTATTAACGCAGATTTTAGGTCTTTGTCAGCTGGATTTTTTTCAATTCCTTCTTTCAAATATTTTACTGCTGTATCGAAATCTTCGTTTTCTTGTGCTTTAGTACCTAAACTAAAGTAAACTGCTGGATCTGTACCACCTAATTCTAAGTATTTAGCAAACGCCATTTCCGTGTTTTCATCGTCTCCTAGTTGATTGGATACGATTCCAGCATAAAACGATGCTAAAGTATCTGTTGGATTAACTTCTAGTGCTTTAAGAAAGCCATGTTGAGCAGCTTTCATATTTTGTACATTATAAAAAGCAACACCCTGCGTCATAAATGCATTTCCAAGAGTCGCTCCGTTTAACTTAGCCTTAATGTCTTCAATGTTTTTTCCATCAGGGCCTTCGAGTTCAGCGGCCTTTTTATAAGCAGCATAAGCTTTGTCTGCAGCAGTACTATCTTGGCCACATTGAGTTTGGCTGTTAATATATGCATCTCCAAGTTTATCCCAAGTGCTACTTTTTAAACCTCTTTTCGCATGCTCCGATGCTTTCAATAAAGGTTCCATTTCTGCTTTAATTGCATCACACTGAGCTTGCTTTGCAAGGTCAGCTGCTACGTTAGTTTGAGCATAGGCAAATATACTTGCCAGTGCGAAGGATATTGAAAGTGTTATTCTCTTCATTTCGGTTTTATTGTTTAGTTTCATACCCATTGGACGTTTCATCTAGTCCAAAGGTTATTAAAGGGTTATGTTTTAACAGCAATTTAACATTTTATTCGCTTGGTGAATCAGTTTCTAAATTATCCGAAGCTTCAGGTGTATTTGGGTTTTCATCCGTATTTTCTTCACCCTCTAAAAATTCGTCCTCGTCTTCTTTGATAATTCTTGTAACAGATGCAATTGCATCTGTACCAGTAAGCTTGATAAGTCTAACTCCTTGTGTTGCTCTACCCATCACTCTCAAGTCTGCTACACTCATACGAATGGCAATTCCTTTTACTGTAATGATCATCAAGTCATCCTCATCTGTAACTTCTTTGATCGCGACAAGGTTACCAGTTTTTTCGGTAATGTTTAAAGCTTTAACACCTTTTGCACCTCTTGAAGTTATACGGTATTCTTCCACATCCGAACGTTTACCATATCCATTTTCAGATACAACAAGTAATTGAGCATCTTCTCTAGAAGAACATAGCATTCCAATAGCCTTATCTCCCTCTGCGAGGTTAATTCCTCTTACTCCAGTTGCTCCCCTACCCATTGGTCGAACGCCTTGTTCGTGGAAACGAACAGCTTTTCCACCGCCAGCTGCAATTACAATATGGTCATTACCATTTGTAAGCTGAACATTAAGTAATTGATCGCCATCATTGATGTTAATTGCAATGATACCATTCACTCTAGGACGTGAATATTGTTCAAGAAGCGTCTTTTTAACGGTTCCTTTTTGAGTACACATAATAATGTAATTATTATTGATGTAGTCCTCATCAGTTAATGTCTTCACATTTAAAACCGCTCTTATTGAATCATCAGACTCAATATTTATCAAGTTTTGGATCGCTCGTCCTTTTGAAGTTTTAGATCCTTCTGGTACTTCGAAAACTCTTAACCAGAATAACTTACCTTTCTCAGTAAAGAATAATAAGTAATTATGATTAGTTGCTGCGAAAAGGTGCTCAGTGTAATCTGCATCTTTAGTTTTAACAGCTCTAGAACCTACTCCACCCCTATTTTGAGTTTTGTAATCTTGAAGCGGCGTACGTTTTACGTATCCTTGGTTTGAAACAGTTACAAGCATTTCGTCATCAGGAATCATATCCTCAATGTTGAAATCGCCACCAGCCATTTCTATTTTAGATCTTCGCTCATCACCATATTTAGTTTTGATATCAGCTAAATCCTCTCTAATGAGCTCTTTTTTCTTATCTTCTGAAGCTAAAATTGAGTTCAAATAATCGATCAACTCTTTTATCTCCTTGTACTCATTAATAATTTTATCACGCTCAAGTCCTGTCAAACGTTGCAACCTCATATCGAGAATTGCTTTTGCTTGAATTTCAGATAACTTGAAGCTAGTCATTAAGCCTTCTCTTGCTTCTTCAGGATCTTTAGATTTCCTGATCAAAGCGATTACTTCGTCTAGGTGATCTAAGGCAATAAGCAATCCTTCAAGAATGTGAGCTCTTTTTTCTGCTTCTCTTAAATCATACTCAGTTCTACGAGTAATTACTTCAATTCTATGAATCACATAATGGTGAATCATATCTCTAACGTTCAAGGTTTCTGGTCTACCATTAACCAAAGCAACGTTATTGACACTGAATGAAGATTGTAGCTGAGTATACTTGTATAGATTGTTTAGAACAACATTAGGAACGGCATCTCTTTTTAAATCGTATACAATTCTAAGTCCATCTCTATCTGACTCATCTCTAAGTGCAGAGATTCCTTCTATCTTTTTCTCATTGATCAAAGAAGCAGTTTTTTCGATCATATTGGCCTTATTGACCATGTATGGAATCTCAGTAACTACGATTTGCTCTTTACCAGTCTTGCTTTCTGCAAAATTGGCAACAGCTCTAATCACAATTCTTCCCCTACCAGTTTCTAAAGCAGACTTTACTCCAGTATAACCGTATATAATTCCTCCAGTTGGAAAATCAGGAGCTTTTACATATTCGATAAGCTCTTCAACAGTAATTTCGGGATTATCTAAATAAGCGTTGATACCATCTACAACTTCTACCAAGTTATGCGGAGCCATATTTGTTGCCATTCCTACTGCGATACCAGAAGTACCATTGAGCAATAAGTTTGGAATACGAGCTGGCATTACTGAAGGCTCTTGAAGGGAATCATCAAAGTTAGGTTGAAAATCAACTGTTTCTTTGTTTAAATCAGATAGCATTTCTTCAGCTATTCGCTTCAGTCTTGCTTCAGTATAACGCATTGCAGCTGGTGAATCACCATCTACCGAACCAAAGTTACCTTGCCCATCTACTAATGGATAACGTAAACTCCAAGGTTGTGCCATACGTACCATGGTGTCGTAAACAGAGGTATCACCGTGTGGATGATACTTACCGAGCACTTCTCCTACGATACGAGCAGATTTTTTATAAGGTCTGTTGTGATAGACACCTAGTTCCGACATTCCGTAGAGAACTCTACGGTGAACTGGTTTGAAACCATCCCGCACATCGGGTAAGGCTCTTGAAATGATAACAGACATCGAATAATCGATGTAAGCCCCTTTCATTTCGTCTTCAATATTTATTTGGATGATAGTACCTTTAGGGATTAACTCCTCTTCAGGATTTTCGTTTTCCTCTGCCATATTTATAGAGAGATATTAATAAGGGTTATGCGTGTAAAATCTTCACAATAATACCGTAAAAATAGTGATTTTGCGAATATTTGGCAATCATTTAGACAACAAATCTGGTCTTCTTTTTTTTGTCCTTTCAATAGACTGCGACAGTTGCCAATCTTCGATTTTTTTAAAGTTGCCGGAAAGTAAAATTTCGGGTACTTTTTGTCCTTCAAATTCAGCAGGACGCGTATAAACTGGGGGTGCTAAAAGATTGTCCTGAAAGGAGTCTGTAAGTGCTGAGGTTTCGTCGTTCATTGCTCCTGGCAATAACCTAATGACGGCGTCAGAAATAACCGCAGCTGGTATTTCTCCTCCGCTTAAGACATAATCTCCAATCGATAATTCTAATGTGACGTATTTCTCCCTGAAACGCTCATCGATTCCCTTGTAGTGCCCGCAAATGATGAGGATATTCTCTTTAAGCGAAAGCTGATTTGCTCTTCCTTGAGCGAATCGCTCTCCATCTGGAGTCATGTATATAATTTCGTCGTACTTTCTATCTTTTTCTAATGCCTTGAGCATGTTAACCAATGGCTCCATCATCATGACCATTCCGGCACCGCCGCCGAATGCATAGTCATCGATTTGCTTTGATTTTCCAATTCCAAAGTCTCTTAATTGATGAATATTTACTTCTACTACACCATTTTCCATGGCTCTTTTCAAAATAGAAACTGAAAAGAAACCTTCTAGTAATTCGGGTAGGCAAGTAACAATATCAATTCTAAGCATTTTTAACTTTCAAGGTAAAGTTCAATTAATCCTTCTGGTATATTGAGTTCAATTCGCTTAGAATCTTTCTCTACTTTGTGAATAATTTCATCTGCTATGGGAATTAGTATTTCTTTTTCTTCAATTTCCAAAGCAATAAGATCTTGGCCAGCACCCTCAAAAATTGCTTTGATAGGCCCCAATTCTTTTTTTGTAGTGTTGTCAAAAACTTGATAACCTACTATTTCGTGATAATAGAAGCCGTTATCTTCAAGCTCTGGTAGATTATCAAGCGGAAGATACAAATCACAATTTATCAAGCTCTCAACCGCTTCTATGCTGTCAATGTCTTCAAATTTTGCAATTGATTTTTTCCCTCTAATTTGAATTTCTTCAAAAAAGTAAGGAATTAACTCCCCTTTCATATCTACCAACACAGACTCCAATTCTTCATAGAATTCAGGATGATCCACATCTAGCCAAACTATTACTTCGCCTTTAAGTCCGTGCGTCTTGGTTACTTTACCAAGAAAATAGCAATCATTTTTTGTCATTGTCCTAAAATAGAAAATCCCCACTAATAGTAGTGAGGATTTCTTTGAAAATTTATAAGATTTAAGCTTTTGGCTCTTCTTCGCTAGCTGGAGCAGCCTCCGCTGGAGCAGCATCCGCTGGAGCAGCATCTTCAGTAGCTGGAGCTTCTGCAACAACTTCTTCAGTAGCTTCAACCTCAGCAGGAGCTTCAGCTTCTGCTTTTAATGCTGCAGCAGCATTTGCTTCTGCCTCAGCAGCTGCAATGATAGCTTTTTCAGCATCTACTTTCTTAGCAATAGCATCTTCTTTCTTCTTACGTTCAGCATCTAAAGCAGCTTTCTTAACAGCCGATTTAGAATCGTTTAATTTAGCAACTCTTGCAATTCTAGCTTCTTCTTTCGATTTCAACCATGCTGCAAATTTCTCATCAGCTGCTTCTTGTGTAATTGCACCTTTAACAACACCTACTTGTAAATGTTTTTGGTACATTATTCCTTCTACTGAAAGAATTTTACGGGCCGTATCAGTTGGTTGTGCACCTACCATTAACCAATGCAAAGCTCTATCCCCTCTCAGGTTTAAACTTGCAGGAGTGTTGTTAGGATTGTACTGACCAATTTTCTCGATGAACTTACCATCACGTGGAGCTCTAACATCGGCTACGACTATGTCGTAAATAGGCATCTTCTTGCGACCCTTTCTTGATAATCTAATTTTTACTGCCATTATGTTTAATTATTGGGGAACTCGTCCCCTGTTTTAAATTTGGAACGCAAAGGTAAGCTTTTTTTGAAATAATTTATATTCAAGTGGTAAAATCTATGCTTAAAACATTGAAATACAAGAATTTCTTTGAAAAAACTGACAAAAAGAAAATGAAATGGATCTATAAGCCGAATTCTGTCATGCCTTTTACAAGGCAACTCTTATCATTTATCTAGGGTTTTGGTCACCCAAAACTTCAAACGACCTACCCTTCCCAATATTCTACTAGAGAATTTCGCTGAGCAAGCGAAAGATTGAGATTTACGTGGTCTTTCAGCACATGAGGTTTACCTTGCCTTTTGTATCGCTACAAAAACGGTGGGCTCTTACCCCACCCTTTCACCCTTACCATGAATTCACATGGCGGTTTTCTTTCTGCTGCACTAGCTGTAGATAATTGGTCACCCGCTTACCCCCTACCCGTTAGGTAGCATGTTGCTCGATGCTGTTCGGACTTTCCTCTCCTATTTTTCAATAGCAGCGATAAGACGATCCATTTCATTTCTGGCACAAAGCTAGGCCAATTTCAATTCTTATAATCCATCAATGGTCAATTTAATATTGCCAATGGCCGCAAATTGAGAAACTATACCTTCTTGACTTATCGAAACTTCTTTAGGAACCATTTTAAGAGTCGAGGTTTCTATTTTGACTCCTCTGATATATTCTTTGGACAAAGCGTCTTCTACACTTGCTTGCACTTGAGTAAGCATGTCATCTACTGAAAATGACATCCCTCTTGCAATCTCTTTTTCTAATTTTCCTTCCAGAAGCCATGCTGCGGACTTTAGAAGTACATTTTTAGTTTTTATATCAAAATCCAAGTTTGCGAGTTTGATTGTTTTGGTTGTTTTATCGTATTCGGGAATACCTTTCAAAAACACTGTACCATCTACACTTCCCGATAGCTTTAACTGAATCACCATTTGGTTTTCAACCGTTCCAAACATTTCTAATCCCTCAACTTTAACAGCATACTTATTATTAGCAAAATTGAATGTGTGACCAAGAAGATAACTTTTTGCTATCGACTGAGCTTCATAAAAAGTGAGCAGGTTAGAAATGTTTATATTAAAACCAGCTGGTGGGTTACTTACAAACTTGAGGGGTGGCAGGTCTATCGATTTTTGTGACTTATCTAGTTTCTTTTCACCTGTATATGTGTCAACATAAGCTTTCATTGCAATATTTATGTTGAGCTTGTTTCCCTTGGTTCTTATAGGTGAAATCAACATATCTTGGGGTTCAATTTTAAGCCACGTTTTATAAGCTTCCGAAATTAAAATTGGCTCCTTGAGCGAATTCCATAAGTCAAGAATTTGTGGCTTAATTACGACGCTACTTGCAACTTGAGCATCAATTTGTCTAGCTATGTATGGTTGATAATTCACTAAAACCCTCTCTACAAGTGACTTAATGGGTATGTTAAATCCAGCCATTGTGATTTTAGGCTCAGTTATAAACTCAAAACCGTCAACTTTGGTATTCGTATTGAAATTCCAATCACTAGAAAGAAAGTAGCTTGAAGTAAATTTGGCTTTCATCAAAAACTTCGTACTTGCAGCCTGCTTCATACCTAAAACACTTACGGCTTTGGTAGCATCGATGGATAATGGAATTTCAAAACTAAAGTTTTCTCCCGTAGTTGAAGTTATTGCAAAATTACCGGTCTTATCAATCCTTAGCTTAAGGTCATCATTGTCAAAACTGTTGTCATCGTATAAAGTTGCTCCCAAGCTCCCGTTAATTTGCTTCTCAATTTCCTTGATATTTATTTCTAATGGAATATTGAGATAAGAAATAGTGCGTTCACTTTTCCCTACATTTACAGTATAAACTTCTTGAGGAGCGTCTGGCTGAATTCCTTTATTACAAGAAAACATAACCAAAACAAGCAGGGCAACGGCCCAATTAATTGAAAAGTATTTCTGTAGCACCGTAACCGAATTTCTCTTTATGAGCATCTCTAAAATGGTTAATTTGTTCATTACCAGCCAAAAACTGGTGTATTGTATTCTTCAAAATCCCCTTTCCAACTCCATGAACCACAATAAGTTTGGGAATTTCTTCATGAATACAACGATCAAATGCCTTTAAAAATTCTTTATATTGAAGGTCGAGAAAATCTAATGTTTCTGACTTTAGACCTAATTTTTCGGCATGTAGATCAATAACTAACTCACTAAGATTGCTTTTACTTAACTCTGTCTTAGTTTCTTCGTTTGGCTCAATTTTTTGATCAGTGATATCTATTTCTACATAAAATCCCGCCTTTTTCACAATTGGTATCAAATTCTCCGTATCCAAAAGTTTAGGAGCCTTTAATACAAGTTCAGTTTGAATCCATTTTTTAGCCTCTTTTTCTTCTTGATAGGGCAATAATTGAAGCTGAATCCTATTCCAAAGCTCAAATGAACTCATTTCGAATTGGCCAAGGATTTGCTTTGACTCCATTGCATCTACAGAAAAAGATGAATGATTGTAAAATGAGCCCTGTTTCTTAAAGTTGACAGTACCTACAAAGCTATTACTTGTTTCATTGATTAAATAAAGTCGATAACGATCAATGCTTATCTTCTCTACACCAAGGCCAAATCTTTCTCTTGTTTTTACGAAGGCTTTTTCTTGCTTTGGACTAACAGGAACTGGGGTTTCCATACCATGTATTTTCACCAATTCTCTTTCCAAAACTGGAATGACAAATCCCTCTGTGGTTTCTATTTCTATGATACCTCTATCTTTCACTTTTAACACCACACCCTCATGGATATCATGCAGCATTCTTACCTTTTCTCCTATCTTAAACATTGGCACATATTTTGAGATCAAAATTAACTCATTTTTTCGACTTCGCATTGTATTGCTTACGAAGCAAATTGCGAAATACAATTTGATTCTAATTGATATAGATCAAATTACACCTTCCTGTCATTTTTGGTACGGCAGTTGGAATATAAATGTAGTATCAATTTTACATTTAAATCCTCTATCATGTTCCAATTATCAGAAAAAACAGAGTTTATAACCGAAACCTTTAATCAAGCAAAGAAATATGGTGTGGCACATGCAATGACCACAAACAAGTCGTTCGATGGAAGAACCATTCAAGTACACGGTAGGGAAAATATTTTTTTAGGAAATTGTGGGTATTTGGGTCTCGCTACGCATGAAAGAATTGTAGAAGCAGCCATAGAAGGCATCAAAAACTACGGTACATTTTTCTCATCCTCTAGAGTTTTTGCAGGATTAGACTTAAATGAAAAACTTGAAGACAGATGGGAGCAAGTATTTAAAAGGCCTTGTATCGTCTCTCCTAGCACAACAATGGGCCACTTCTCTACACTCCCTGTATTGGTTGCCCCCAATGATCTTATTATTTTAGATAAACAGGTTCATATTTCTGTACATACTGCCGCAATGGTGTGTAAAGGACAAGGAACTGAAGTTACGTCAATTCAGCATAGTAGACTTGACTTTTTGGAGGCTAAAATCTTAGATGCAGGAGATAAATATAACCGAATATGGTACATGGCCGATGGCGTGTTTAGTATGTTTGGAGACCCTTGTCCTGGTCAAGAATTACACGCCCTTATGGATAAATATGACAACTTATACGCCTATATAGATGATTCACACGGTATGAGTTGGGATGGAGAAAATGGTGTAGGTGCATATTTAGGAGCTGTAGACTATCACGAAAAGCTTTTTATGGCATTGTCAACAAATAAGGCAACTGCAACTGGTGGAGCAGTTTTAGTATTTCCTAATCAAAAACTAAAAGAAGCCGTTCGTAATTGTGGTAGTACATTGGTTTTCTCTGGTCCTCAATCACCCGCTTCATTAAATGCTGGTATTGTTGTAGCAGAAATGCACTTAACCAAAGAGTTTAAGGAGCTCCAAGAAAACCTGATGGATAGGATTCTATTCTTTATTGAAAGAGCAAAAGCTCTCAATATTCCAGTTATTTATGATGACAAAACACCAATTTTCTTTATTGGAACCGGAAGCATTGAGCTAGGAATTTTTATGATCAATAAGTTACAAGAGCAAGGATTCTTCGTTGATGGTGCTGGTTACCCAAGTGTTCCAATGAATAATGCTGGGCTTAGGGTAACACTAACTAATTACTTGACTTTTGAAGATATTGAGCTTTTTTTACAAACTGTCGCCAAACTTATTCAAGGCTTAGAAATGAAACGCAAATTTAACCACAAGGAAATCACAAATGCATTTGAACCCTTAATGAAGCACCGGAACTATGCCGTGGTAAATACTTAAATCCTCACATGTGAAGTAAACAAAATGGGCTCCCAGTTGGCAGCCCTTTTGTTTTAATAAATTCCTTTGTATTTTCTGGCTATCCATTCTATCGCTAAAAGCAAAATTAGCAAGAATAGAACCCAACGAATATTAATTAATTCTTGAAGGCTTTCTTTATTTAATACTTTTCCTACGGCTTGATTATTTCTCAAATTTTCAAATAATCCACTTGTATTACTTAAGTCATAAAATTGACCACCTGTATTGTTGCTTAATGTTCGCAGTAAGTCAAAGTCTGCAGTTGTATTTAACATCTCTAGGTTTTTGCTAGTTACGACAAATTGTCCTGTAGTGGCTTCTTTGTTTCCTAATATTGTTGCAGTTGCAGTATAATTATAAACACCCTCTTTAAGCTTTGAAAGTTCGAAGGCTCCGTTTCCTTCAACTACTTTATAATTAAATGTATTTTGATACGACTGTGGTCCTTTAACTTCTAGCGTAACATCCACATCAAAGATTCTCTCTAAAAGGGTATTATATGCTTCGGATTGTATTTTAACGGTTTCGTCAATATCAAAAGACGCACTAGCAGGATAAACCCTAAGTTTATCTTTGTTTTCTTTTAGTGAAATTAGTTGAACAGTTTTTAAAATTAAGTCGTCAACATAGTTATGTTCCTTGTTTAGGCTGAATTCTTCCATTCGCCATTTCCATAGTCCCTCACCTGCCAAAACAGCTGTTTTACGAGCTACAGAAGTATTTATGGCTAATAACGGTCTTTCAGTTTTTAGACTACCTACTCTTTGGACCAATATTTTCTTAGTTCCAGCAAAAGTTTTGTATTCTCCGAATGGAGCAATAAGAGGTGGCATTTTGTCAAAAACATCTGCAGAAGGTTCTGCAATTTTAAAAAGCTGAAATGCTGGATCTATTGCACCTGTTACTTTATCGGTTTTTGTTCCATTTGCACTTATACCCATTGCTTCTTGCATTCCATTGAACCTAGAAAGATTTGACAATTCACCTAAAATAAAGAAAGTAGGTTTCCTTTTTGTCAAGAGTTTTGTAATCAAATCATTTCCAGCATTATAAATATCTGGCAATTGATGTAAGATTAAAATGTCAAATTCTACATTAGCTATTTTCTCCTTATCGTCACTCTGGAGATTGTATATTTGGACATCGAGGAGTTCATTTTTGCTCAATATCCCACGTAAAGCTTTTAAATCAGGGTGCGGATTAAGTCCCAATACCAGTACTTTGTCTTTACCATCTACAACCTCAACAATGATAGTTCTGTAATTATTTCCTGTACTCTTTTCACCTGATAGTGGTAGAACTTCAACCCTAAATTGCTTTAAACCAGCGACGTTGGCATTTAAAACAAATTCGAATTGCTGATAAAAATCATTTGAAGTAATATCGACAAGCTGTTCTTTTATTACTTTATCGCCATCCTTTATCCTCACTTTAGACTGCTTCCCTTTTAGTAAATGGGCCCCAATATCAACTTTGATAGGAAAGTCATTTCCCAAATAGGCTAGCTTATTAGCAATAATTCCCTTTATAGATAAATCTACTTGTTTGGTAGTATCTCCAAGACCTACAGTATTAATCTCATAATTAAAGTTTTTACTAGTAGGCAGGTACCCTGCATTATTGATACCATCACTTATCAATACAACCTTAGAAAGGTTTTGGCCTGAAAACTCTTCTTCTATACCCTTAAAAAAGTTACTAAAGTTGGTCTGTTTTTGATCGTAAACTACACTTTCTTGCGTATCAACCACATTGTCATCTAAATCTCGAAATGCCAATTCAACTTTTTGTCCGTCAAATTCCTCTGAAAGATTGGTAAGTAAATCTTGTATGAGCGTTTTTCCTTGATCTCCAATTGAATTTATAGAAGTGGACTTATCCAATCCTACAACTACAATAGGTTTTAAAACAGTAACTTCATTGGTTCTTAAAAGAGGTTTTAGCAATAAGAAAAGTATTGAAAACACAATAATACTCCTCAACACTCCCAATAGAACACGAAGATTTCGTCCTAAATTACTTGATTTCCAATAGAAGAACAAGCCGTAACCGGCCGCAATCAAGAGGATCAACAGAAAATACCAAGAAGGGTTTTGAAATACTAAGTTGTTATTCATTGTAGAGATTACATCACCATACCCCCATCTACCATTAGTACTTGTCCAGTTACGTAAGTAGACATATCAGAGGCTAAAAAAGTACAGCCATTGGCAACATCAGTTCCTGCCCCTGCTCTTTTTAGCGGAATATTTTTTAACCAAGAATCAAGCTGATTTTGATCTAGTTCACCAGTCATTTCTGTTTCAATAAAACCAGGTGCAATTGCATTACAACGTATTCCACGAGCACCAAACTCTTTAGCGATGGACTTTGTAAAACCAATCATTCCAGCTTTAGAGGCGGCATAGTTTGCTTGACCAGCATTTCCCATAACTCCAACAACTGAAGTAATATTAATTATAGATCCAGCTCTAGCCTTTAACATTGGTTTAGAAATTGCCTTAACCATATTAAACGCCGATTTAAGGTTTATGCGAAGTACATCGTCCCAATCAGCTTCTGACATCCTAAGCATGAGGTTATCCTTAGTGATTCCAGCGTTATTGATTAGAATATCTATTTTGCCAAAATCAGCAACAACATTTTCTACTAGTTCATTGGCTTGAGCAAAATCAGATGCATCGCTTCTATATCCTTTAACCTTTGTGCCATTTGCAGAAAGCTCTTTTTCTAAAGCCTCTCCTTTTTCCACACTAGATAGATATGTAAAGGCAACTTGAGCTCCTTGAGCTACAAAAGACTCTGCAATACTTTTTCCAATTCCACGAGAAGCTCCCGTTATCAAGGCAACTTTGCCAACTAATAAATTCATTTTTTTGTTTTTAAATTAAAGCCTTCAACAATTACTACAAATTCACCCTTAATGGTAATTTGAGCAAAATTAGCAAGAATTTCGGAGAATGTACCCCTAACAGTTTGTTGATGTAACTTACTTATTTCTCTTGAAATAGATAAACGTCTTTCTTCACCAAATATGCCTGCAAATTCCTTAATTGTTTTTTCTATTCTATGTGGAGACTCGTAAAAGATCATAGTACGCGGCTCTTCTACCAATGAGTTCAATTTGGTCATTCTACCCTTTTTAACTGGTATGAAACCTTCAAATACGAAACTATCCGATGGTAGCCCAGAATTTACTAGTGCGGGAATAAGTGCTGTTGCTCCAGGTAAACAATCGACTTCAATATCATTTTCTATACACTCTCTCACCACTAGAAACCCAGGATCGGAGATTGCTGGTGTCCCAGCATCACTTATTAATGCTATTGACTGACCGTTTTGTAAATCAGAAATAATAGACTTTACAACCTTGTGTTCATTGAAAATATGATAGCTCCTCTGCTTCGTTTGGATTTCAAAATGCTTAAGTAATTTACCTGAAGTACGGGTGTCTTCGGCAAGTATATAGTCTACCGATTTCAAGACCTTAATCGCCCTTAATGTAATATCATCGAGGTTGCCTATCGGAGTAGGTACAACATAAAGTGGCATGAATCTTGAGTTATCGGTTGATAAAGAATGAATTAGCGTTAAATATAGTCATAAAGACCTCTCAAATATAAAATTTAAAACTCAATAAAATGATTTACTTCTTAGGAATTCTACTTTGCATTGTTCTCTTTTTTGTTTTAAGATTTCACAGTAATCAAGATTTAAGAGCCCCAAAAGACTACATTACGGGATTGAGAAACAGGCCTAAGTCAGCAAATATGCTCTAGAACATTTGCTTTCGGGTTTCAATGTGAATAAGTAGTGTATTATTTGTTTATACTTTGCTTTGTTCTGAACTAATAGAAATTGAACTTAGGTACTAGTAGTGAAACACTTAACCCTAGAAACAATGACATTAGCTATTTTTTTATTATCATTCATAATGATAATCTCCTTGGTAAAATTTGGAACAGATAAAGATCTTCGAGCTCCCAAAGGATACTTGAAATCCTTAAGAAGCAGACCTAGATCCTCCAACTTTTAAATTAAATCTATTGCAGATGCCAATCGACGGTCTTTGTCAGTAATTGTATTTCCAGCATCGTGTGTATTTAATTCAATTTTAACATTTGAATAAGTATTGATTAATGTCGGATGGTGGTTTTGTGCTTCAGATAGGAACGCAACTCTTGTCATAAATGCAAAAGCTGCTTGAAAATTGTCAAACTTGAACTCTTTTACGAGGCTATTATTAATTTCTTTCCACATTTTTTTTCTCTCTTTATTTAATCAAAGTTAAGCATAAGAGCTTGGTAAAGAATTGTTTTGCGACTTTAATTGCTTGAAAAATTGAAGCTGCAAATTGGATTTTCCATTTATTTTAAAAATATCTTCGTCGAATTGCTTGACTTCTATCAAAACAACAAATACCTTTGCATTCGCTTTCAGAGAAATCTAAAGCACTTTACGACTAGAGAGATGGCAGAGCGGTCGAATGCGGTGGTCTTGAAAACCATTGACTGTCAAAGGTCCGGGGGTTCGAATCCCTCTCTCTCTGCAAGTACAAAGCCTAACTACTTTATTACTAAAGAGTTAGGCTTTTTCTTTTGTATCTTAGCCCGTATTTAGCCCTGAATTCGAACTCGAAAAATTTACTTTGAAGTTTGTTCGGTATTGAACAGCTAAACATAAACAATCTATTTTTCTTCTTAGTCTTAGCTGTTTTCAGTTGCGGTATTCTAAATCAATTTGACCCATTTAGTTTCTTTTTAGCTGCTCTCTAGGCTTTAATATCCAATTGCAAGCCATTTCATATCAAGACTAACTAAACCTCTCCTACCCCTTTGCGATTCAATGTCCTATAAATAAAAGGTAGTTCTGGTTTTAAAGTACAATATCCACTCAACAGCTTCTCAATGTTTGTAGAAGAGGCATAGTTCGAAAATCGCTAAGCATATGTTTTGAATCCCTTGCCCTGAGCTTGGTCAATGGTTAATTCAAGTGAATTGCCAACGCGGTCTACTGATGGGGTGGTTTGGAGAATGGCCTGACAGAGTCGTCGCCAACACACTATTTGTCCTAATTCAATGCTTACTGAAGGGGTGGTTTGGAGAAAACTTAAAAAACTAAAACAATGCCAACATCGTCCTAATTCAATGCTTACTGAAGGGGTGGTTTGGAGAATACTAATGATAAATTCGTAAAATATATCGTCCTAATTCAATGCTTACTGAAGGGGTGGTTTGGAGTCCCTGTGGGCGTCGAGGGTGGCTTTAAAATGTCCTAATTCAATGCTTACTGAAGGGGTGGTTTGGAGGTGATGCAGCTGTTCTTACCGTCACTTGCGTCCTAATTCAATGCTTACTGAAGGGGTGGTTTGGAGACTTTTAAAAATCCTAATCTGTTACGTTTACTTATGTCCTAATTCAATGCTTACTGAAGGGGTGGTTTGGAGTTTTTTGTAATCTCTATCTCATCTTGCACTGTCCTAATTCAATGCTTACTGAAGGGGTGGTTTGGAGTCCTTCACAAGAGGTAATCCTCCATCCGATTCGTCCTAATTCAATGCTTACTGAAGGGGTGGTTTGGAGAGCGGAAATTATTTCTGCTGGAGCACTGTCTCTACGTCCTAATTCAATGCTTACTGAAGGGGTGGTTTGGAGGTTACTGCACTTTCGCAAGAGACAATATCAGTGCTGTCCTAATTCAATGCTTACTGAAGGGGTGGTTTGGAGACTACATTCACGAAACTACAGAACACCTTATTAACAGCGTCCTAATTCAATGCTTACTGAAGGGGTGGTTTGGAGTATGGATAATCAAACTCAGATTATATCTATGTCCTAATTCAATGCTTACTGAAGGGGTGGTTTGGAGAATGTTAGTAAAAGTGTTAATTACATTAATTCTGTCCTAATTCAATGCTTACTGAAGGGGTGGCTTGGAGTTGGAAAAAATCTTTAGGAAGTGTTTTATTAACGTCCTAATTCAATGCTTACTGAAGGGGTGGCTTGGAGTCATGATCAACGACCCCTGCAAAACAGATACTCTGTTTCGTCCTAATTCAATGCTTACTGAAGGGGTGGCTTGGAGTTTCGTGCTCAGAGGAATGTCCTCTTGATATTTTGTCCTAATTCAATGCTTACTGAAGGGGTGGCTTGGAGAAAGAATAAAAAAATAATTAACACAAATGAAAGAGTCCTAATTCAATGCTTACTGAAGGGGTGGCTTGGAGAGCATATTTTTACATTGTACTGATATACAGCATATTAAATAACATGAAACTGGGTGACACTTTTGCATTATATGATCAAAAATCTTTTTCTCCTTTAAAATACGCCCAATCAATTGGCTTGTCTCCTATCTCAAAAATAGTATCGATTACGGGCTGATGTAAAGGTATACATATTACATTAAAATCACTTGCTTCACTCCTTATTTTCTCTATCCGTATACTAATGTCCTTTAAGTTTTTTTCTGAAACCTCGCCTAAAAAAACTGAGTATTGAATACGCTGTAATTGTGCTTTCTCAAGCGTTTTCGCAACCTTGCTTCTTAGTCGGTCGTTTTCTATGTCGTAGCAAATCAAATAGAGCATATCAAAATTGTGCTTTTAAGTTTTCTATGGCAATACGTATGTGCTCTCTTGCAGATGCCTCGATAAATACAGCACAAGTTTAGACACCCTTGCCCTGAGCTTTGTCGAAGGGTAATTTTAACTTGAAGGCAAGCCCCGGCTACAGAAGGGGTGGTTTGGAGAACATTAAATATGATTAAACTCTATGACTTCGTCCTAATTCAATGCTTACTGAAGGGGTGGTTTGGAGAAAGAAATGAAACTACACAAAGTAAACACCTGCGTCCTAATTCAATGCTTACTGAAGGGGTGGTTTGGAGTTCAGGAGAATCAGATCACTAAACATTTGCGTCCTAATTCAATGCTTACTGAAGGGGTGGTTTGGAGTTGAAAGTAGAGAGGTTTTCGGTTTGGATGTCCTAATTCAATGCTTACTGAAGGGGTGGTTTGGAGTAAACGGGTGCAATCGCCCCGCTAAAATGAAGATGTCCTAATTCAATGCTTACTGAAGGGGTGGTTTGGAGAAGTGAGACTACGGCTGTTAAAAGAGTAGAAGCGTCCTAATTCAATGCTTACTGAAGGGGTGGTTTGGAGATACAATTAAATAACAAAATATTAATTTCTTATGTCCTAATTCAATGCTTACTGAAGGGGTGGTTTGGAGATCATTCATCTATCATTGGAGATGAAATGTATTTCGTCCTAATTCAATGCTTACTGAAGGGGTGGTTTGGAGAGTAAAATCTATTATGTGTCTGGGGATAGCGTCCTAATTCAATGCTTACTGAAGGGGTGGTTTGGAGTATATCTGAATCAGATGCTAAGATATATATGTCCTAATTCAATGCTTACTGAAGGGGTGGTTTGGAGAGTTCAATTATCTAATATTTTAACGGACAGCGTCCTAATTCAATGCTTACTGAAGGGGTGGTTTGGAGGCGAGAAGATGCACAAAACTAAAAAGTGGAATTGTCCTAATTCAATGCTTACTGAAGGGGTGGTTTGGAGATCATATTTTTGCAATGTGCTAAATAACAGCTTATTACATAACATAAAACTGGGTGACACTTCTGCATTATATGATCAAAAAATCTTTTTCTCCTTTAAAATACGCCCAATCAATTGGCTGATCTCCTATTTCAAAAATAGTATCGATTACGGGCTGATGTAAAGGTATGCATATTACATTAAAATCACTTGCTTCACTCCTTATTTTCTCTATCCGTATACTAATGTCCTTTAAGTTTTTTTCTGAAACCTCGCCTAAAAAAACTGAGTATTGAATACGCTGTAATTGTGCTTTCTCAAGCGTTTTCGCAACCTTGGTTCTTAGTCGGTCATTTTCAATGTCGTAACTAATCAAATAGAGCATATCAAAATTGTGCTTTTAAGTTTTCTATAGCAATACGTATGTGCTCTCTTGCAGATGCCTCGATAAATACAGCACAGGTTTAGACACCCTTGCCCTGAGCTTTGTCGAAGGGTAATTTTAACTTGAAGGCAAGCCCTGCCTACTGAAGGGGTGGTTTGGAGAATAACGGTTTGGTGACTTATGATTTCACTATTGTCCTAATTCAATGCTTACTGAAGGGGTGGTTTGGTATTTTTTTCGTGGGTTGCCGCTCGCCCAAATAGGTCCTAATTCAATGCTCATTGAAGGGGTGGTTTGAAGTTATTGACAATTCCGCTCGACGTAAGATTGTCGTCCCAATTCAACTTAAAGGCATGCCCCGGCTACTGAAGGGGTAGTTTGGAGTGCATGGTGATACCTGTATTGGTTATTGCTCCGTCCTAATTCAATGCTTACTGAAGGGGTGGTTTGGAGTTTTGTTTGAAGGCGATGTTCTTGATGTATGTCGTCCTAATTCAATGCTTACTGAAGGGGTGGTTTGGAGCAAAAGCTGATGTGTGTCAGGATGACGCTAACGTCCTAATTCAATGCTTACTGAAGGGGTGGTTTGGAGAAAAGAGATATTATCAAATTCTGATTTTGAAGGTCCTAATTCAATGCTTACTGAAGGGGTGGTTTGGAGCGACAGTAGATGGTAAGTTATATTTTAGCTTCGTCCTAATTCAATGCTTACTGAAGGGGTGGTTTGGAGGTATCCTTCGTGGAGTTTGACTACGGCAATAATAGTCCTAATTCAATGCTTACTGAAGGGGTGGTTTGGAGGCGAGACAAATTCACTCCGAACTGGAAGATGTCCTAATTCAATGCTTACTGAAGGGGTGGTTTGGAGGCGAGACAAATTCACTCCGAACTGGAAGATGTCCTAATTCAATGCTTACTGAAGGGGTGGTTTGGAGATATAAAAAAGTTACGCCTCGATTTTGGCCGTCCTAATTCAATGCTTACAGAAGGGGTGGTTTGGAGTCCAATTATGCGGCAAAGGCTCCTTTTCAGACGTCCTAATTCAATGCTTACTGAAGGGGTGGTTTGGAGTCTTATCAAATTGGCGACGATCGCCATCATGAACGTCCTAATTCAATGCTTACTGAAGGGGTGGTTTGGAGGAAAAGGTGAGAAAACAGTTGCTATTAAGGTAGGTCCTAATTCAATGCTTACTGAAGGGGTGGTTTGGAGAAATTAGTATATCAACCAAATGCATATTTTGGCGTCCTAATTCAATGCTTACTGAAGGGGTGGTTTGGAGACAAGAAAGAGACTTTTAAGCCTGAGAAAAAGTCCTAATTCAATGCTTACTGAAGGGGTGGTTTGGAGTTAAACTATCCAATTCAGGCAGTTTTACAAATGGGTCCTAATTCAATGCTTACTGAAGGGGTGGTTTGGAGTTATTATTAGATGCTGGATTGGTAATTTATGTCCTAATTCAATGCTTTCTGAAGGGGTGGTTTGGAGAAACAACGGAACCTTAGCAAAAGGTACTTGTCCTAATTCAATGCTTTCTGAAGGGGTGGTTTGGAGTTGAATGCTATAAAGAAATCCTCAATCGGAGAAATGTCCTAATTCAATGCTTTCTGAAGGGGTGGTTTGGAGTGAGAGTAGCGGATATCTACTAACTCGTTTTTGTCCTAATTCAATGCTTTCTGAAGGGGTGGTTTGGAGTAAAGAATTTTGTAAAGATGAAAAAGTCTTTGTCCTAATTCAATGCTTTCTGAAGGGGTGGTTTGGAGAAGGAGCACCAGCTATAATTACCCTAACAATTATGTCCTAATTCAATGCTTTCTGAAGGGGTGGTTTGGAGGAAACAGAGCGGTGGGCGGGCTCATGATAAGTCCTAATTCAATGCTTTCTGAAGGGGTGGTTTGGAGACTACAGGTGGGGCGACCGGTTGTTGAAGCGTCCTAATTCAATGCTTACTGAAGGGGTGGTTTGGAGTTTTTTGGAATACAAAGGAGAGATAGCCTTTGATGTCCTAATTCAATGCTTACTGAAGGGGTGGTTTGGAGATTAGGGCGGGAGTTGTTTATTATACGAGTGATAGGTCCTAATTCAATGCTTACTGAAGGGGTGGTTTGGAGGTAAGAACTGTTGATGAGGAGTACGCAACCATTCAGTCCTAATTCAATGCTTACTGAAGGGGTGGTTTGGAGTTAAACAAAAAAGTTATGGAAAATAAATTTACTCGTCCTAATTCAATGCTTACTGAAGGGGTGGTTTGGAGCTCGCATTGGTGGGTGGATTCGGACTGCAGCACATTTGTCCTAATTCAATGCTTACTGAAGGGGTGGTTTGGAGCACTGGATTCAAAACTGAGAACTATTGTATTGAGGTCCTAATTCAATGCTTACTGAAGGGGTGGTTTGGAGTGGAGACTTAAACATTAAAACAATTTCAACCATGTCCTAATTCAATGCTTACTGAAGGGGTGGTTTGGAGGCGGGATTTGATATGGAGGCTATGGATTTTTTCGTCCTAATTCAATGCTTACTGAAGGGGTGGTTTGGAGTAGTATTGCTCTTCGTATTTTGGGGAGATATCGTCCTAATTCAATGCTTACTGAAGGGGTGGTTTGGAGTGACACAAAGAATTAAAAACGCAATTGATCTGTCCTAATTCAATGCTTACTGAAGGGGTGGTTTGGAGATCGTTGGAACAAGACTTAACGGATGCCATTTACGTCCTAATTCAATGCTTACTGAAGGGGTGGTTTGGAGTAAAAAAGTAACACCAAGATTTTGGCCACGGGAGTCCTAATTCAATGCTTACTGAAGGGGTGGTTTGGAGTCAAAGGAGGGTTGGGAAACCAAAGCTAACTTGTCCTAATTCAATGCTTACTGAAGGGGTGGTTTGGAGAAATGACAGCAAACAATTCGGCGATCCAATGTCCTAATTCAATGCTTACTGAAGGGGTGGTTTGGAGATTTTTTTAAAATGAATAATTTTTTAGTGGCGTCCTAATTCAATGCTTACTGAAGGGGTGGTTTGGAGAGTCAAAAATTATGACACCTTTGCCGCAACTCGTCCTAATTCAATGCTTACTGAAGGGGTGGTTTGGAGAGCATCGGACCTTATGGTATGATATACAGCCTGGAGATAATCAGACACTACATCTTGGAGATTTTGGAGATCGTCAATTGGATCTTCTATGAGTGTTTGACCACCATTTTGTTTTGGCACGTAGAATTCATTGTACCTTTTATTGGCAAGTATATCTTCAAACTTTTCAGCATTGATTTGGACAAAAGGCAAAAGGTCACAGAAGGTCTCTATTGCAAGAAACCTTTCAGCAAGAAAGGTGATTTCGAAGGTATTTCGCATTGTATTTTCTTTAAAACACCCCCTTATAACCCAATACGTCAAAGAACTCACATGGGGAGTGTGATGCCGTGGCCTTTGGCTTTGCACTTCCCAATTCCCACGCTCGATGGTAGGAGTAAGTCGGTAAAAAAGATAATATTGAATCCCAGAAAACGGACATCATTGCCCGATAAGTTCACAATGACTTTTGCTGGCACGCCCTTTACGGAGTGCAGAACGCAAGCGAAATCGTTATTTTTGATGTCAAAACCGAGGCTTTGGTAAAAATTTGCCAAGTGGCCTTTGAGTACATGTTCTAGTAGTTCCATCCGCTTGACATGCGAAATTTCGTTTTTCCAGCGTTTATAATTATCCTCATTGAAAGGCAAAAACGAAGGGCATTTGTACTTAAGTAAGTGAACGTTTTTGCCAGGTTCAAAATCCTCAAATACCACCGTAGGGCTTGAGAAAGAGCTGGTTAATTCATCAATAATTTCTTCGAGGGCATCAATCCCTTCGTCAATCGCCCATATTGCCGGCTTGCCTGCAATATTACGGTACTGAACCAGTGGATAATCCATTTCGTCTTCTCCGTGCTTATGCAAGATTGGATTCGCCCAATTATTACATTTGTTTACCACTCGACGCAGCTCTTCTGGCTCTATGGTTTTTGCTTTAGGAAAACGGATGGATGCTGTGCGATGGGTCATGGGTTTATTTCTAGCTTATTTTCGTCCACAAGAAGTTGCTGAACTACTAAAAGGTTTTTCAGATTGGGGTAAATGTTTGATTCGGTATTTGCAAATGAAGTAAGATAGTTTCTACTATCGAGTGTTGGAAACCTTACTAAATCTTTAAAATCTTCGGCAGTACAATAATAAAAAACCGCAATTCCTTTATTCGTAATACTTTCCGCAAAACCCTTTAATGATGCTTTTACATCGCTTGTAGTCCATGTTTTAATTGTACCAGAATTGGCATTTTCAATAAAAACTGCTGTGATTCCTTCTAAGTTGTCTTGTAGGGCATTGAAATCTAGTGTTTTTAGATTTTTAGAATTGTAGTCAAGCTTTGTTAATTTGAGAACTGTTTCTACACCTTCATCTAGAGCTGTGCCCTCTTTATTTAACACAAGAATTTGAGTCGTTGATCGGAGTTCATCTAACCAAACTTCACTATTAAATACATTTTCTATATGATTAAGGCTTGCACTTACTTTTTCTTTAAGTCTTGAATTAATGAACGAACTAATGTTCCAATCTAAACCAGTGAAGACCAATACTGCTGCTAATAAACCAATAATCCATATCCAATTTTTAACATGTTCTAGAAAAAGGTTTTGCACCGCCATACTTTGAGTATTTTGAGCCTTTTGCACATTCAATTTGAAGTCATAAACCTCATCCCGCATATACATTATTTCTTCTTTAGAAATTTGATCGCGTGTTAGAATATCGAGTTTTGTGGTAAGGCTATCAAGTCGGTTATTTATTTCTACATTTTCAAAATACACCTGCTCCTTTATCTCCTTGCTATCTTTAAAAGTTAATACTATTAAGGTTAAGCCAATAACTGATAAGACAGTGAGGAGAATAGGAAAGAGAAGCTTATTTTTTTTACGATTTTTCATTTTTAGATAACTTCTGTTTCATAATTGACTAAATTTTGGCAGACCCATTCTTGCCTTTTTAATACCCGCAAAAGCCGAAAGTTTGGGATATTGTAGTTTTTCGGGTTTGGTGGTAGGCAAAGCTGCTGCCATTGCCAAAAATTCTTTAAACTGTTCAGTAGCCCTAAAGGAATGCCCTACTTTCTTTTCTTTTAAAAAAGTATTCATTTCGTTTTCATAATCAGCAACATAATTAGCAAATTGTTCATAGCGATTTGCCTTAATTTTCACTTTACCAAATCCATAAGGTTTTGCCATCCCGATATTATGAAAATGGGTTTCCTGATTACCATGTAGGGTCAATGCAGATAGCAAAGCACCCAGTTCTATGGGTTTTAGGTTGTGGTAACTTATCCTTGTTTTGAAAACGGTATTTTTCTTTAAGGGCAAAAAAGTTGTAGAAACTTTATCTTCTCCGTCTTGCAAGCCAGGGTTTAGGGGCTGATCCTTTTCGGGTTCAATTTTGCTGGGTGAAAAAACCTGATGAGCTGGGTAGCGTTTTCTACCAGCAATTATAGCATCATCATCACTCCATGTTTTGTAATTTCCTTTGACTTTTCCATGGGAGTTAAGGTCTTGTGAGACGTAAAATGGATAAAATGAAGCCTTTGGGCTCCCTAATATTAAGGTTTCAGGTTTATCTTCTTCTACTGCATTTTCGGAAAATGCATGAGATACAAATACTCTTCCTTTGTGTTTTTCATTTTCTATGCTACCAAAAATTACATCAGCCAAGTCAAGACTTTTAATATTTTCGGCTGCTATTTTTTGTTTGATTGCATCACGAATACCATTTTTATGAAGCATTTTATAAAGAACAGTGAGGCCAAAGTCTATGACTTCTTCATATTCATTTACTCTAAAAAATACTGGAACAGGTTGATTCCTTTCAAATTTCTGTTTCCAAAACAACCAAGATTCACTTTTTTCGTAAGTGCGGAAAAAGTTTCCAAGCACGGTATTTGACAAGTCATAAACATTATCAAGTACAAACTCGCCATCTTGAGAAACAAGGTTAGGATTTGTAAAAAGAAACTCTCTCCTTTTCCCTTGAATTTGACCACTTACCACCAACAATTTATTGGTTGAATTAGGTCCTAGATCATCAGCTAAGGAATATGAGTTATATCCTTTAGTGCGTAAGAGCTTGTATTTTTTTTCAACAGAAGTTTCATTTTTGAGTTCTCTATGAATTTCATTTTGATAAATGGAAAAATTTGGATTATGGTTTCTTAAATCACCCAATTCTCCTGCGTCTAAAATTACATAAGCATTATTATCCTTTTGAAGCCAACCCATTTTAAGTTTACCAGCATCTCCCCTCAAATTATAGAGGTTCGGGTTTTGCATGTCTCTAAAGCTGGGGTCTTCTAATTCATTTACTTTTTCTCTATTCATCTTCCCAAAACTAAATATCTCAACCACAGAGCGAAGCATGTTTCTAAAGCTTGAGCCTGGGATGAAATACCTTTTATTACCCTGCTTATCTATCAAGTGCATGAACTCAGTGGAAATTACTTGTTCAACCTTTCCTTTTTTATCCTTCTGTTCGTAAAACTTGTCGCCATTAATCCGTGTACCCCTTATAAAAATTGGGCTTTGGGCTTCTATTTCTACCTCAAAACTACCTGATAAACCATCCTCAAAAGGAATGTCGTGGTTTACCAAATCGCCCCATTCCGGAAAATAAACGTGCTTGTTGAGCGGTACAAAATTGTATGGGGATGTAACTTTAACCTCTTCATGATTCCGCTGATTTTGAGGTCTATTACTCCTATTAAAATTCTGATTTGGCATTTTTCGATTAATTAAATCCTGTAAAAATTTGAGCTACTTGTACCCAAGAAAACGCCCCTTCGCTAACGAGCGATGGAGTTAATTCATATAAATTTCTAAAATTGGGTTCACCAAGGACACTTTTTGAACCCTCGTAGCTTACTTCGTCGGAGAGTTTGAAATTATTATCATCTAAGTCTTTGAGTTCATACAAAAAGATAAGCTCTTCGCCATCTATCAGTTTTATATGCATACTTATTTGATCCTCCTGATTATAAAAATTAGCCTCCTGAATGCGATTGTAAACAGGGTTCGCTTCGGTTTGTAGTATTGAGGTTGGCTGTAAATAAATCTCCTTTGGTTCATCCATATCAGAAACTCGCCAGATATAGCCTTCCCAACCGTCCTTTTTGAGGTGTTCCCAAAAGTATGAAATGTTTATTTTAGTTACCATCTGCTATGCATTTATAATTCCGTGTCCTTTCGCAGCTAAGCCACCTATAGGCAGTATGCCGTTTTTTATGTCTTCCAGTGCTTGATGTAGGTATTTTTCTTCCTTAGTGGGTTCTGTGAGGTATTCTAGCGTCAATTGCTCTACCTGAAAAGCTTTTTCGCTAAACAAAGCCCCTTCTAAAGTTCCCCCGGTAAAGCGATCAATTGTATTGTGCATTAGCTTGACCTCTGTGGCATTGTCAACAGGAATAAAAATATCTTTAAAAATGACCCTGCCTTTTGCTCCCATTTCGCTTTTACTGTCTTTGGCTGAGCCAAAAAGTGCACTTACCGCATCATTATTTTCACCTGTTTTCTTTTCAATGGCTTTTTTGAAACCATCTTGGTCTGTGATTTTACCTGTTATTTTATCCCTGAATGGCTTAGCGATTTCATCTATGTAAACTTTGTTCTCTACATTGTGATAGAACTCCACTCGATGTGCTAAGGCCCCTTTGATGCTGCTGGCGGGAATCACAAAGTTTTCTTGTTGCGATGGCTTGTTAGGTTCATCCCAGATTATAATATTTTCTTTGTAACAGGCGGCATCTACTTCATCGTCTTCATAGCCCGAACCAAAATGAAAAAGTGAGTTTTGGGCATTCAAAATAAGGGTTTGCCATTTATCCACCGAGTTTTTCAAATTTTTAATTGCTATAAAATTTTCATCGACGGACAATGAAGGGTTTAACGCAATGTATTCATCAAAGGTGTTGCATACTGCAGTTTTAAGATCAACTATCTTACATAGCCCATAACCCCGGTATTGACCTGAACCCAAAAAGAGTGTCATATTCCTTACTTCCTGTAAAAAAGAATCCCATAGTTGATTTTTAGGGCTTGTATGCTCTAAAGAAATCTCAAACTTAAATCGAGACCCTTTATAAACTATTTCTTGGTCGAAAAGTCCTCCATCCTTCGCTGATCCTTTGTGGTCGTGTTTGGCATGAGGACGAATTGGCAATTCCTCAAACCACGCAAAATAAGGAGTAGAAAAGACATTATCTTCTAATTTATCAAGAACATGGACTCCATCAAAAAGTAGGGCATCTGAGAAAATCAAATTTGAACCTAAGGGTTGAGTAAGGTCTTCTGTCTGACCCAAATACTCTTCAAAAGATCCATTTAAATTTTCACGAATTGCACCAGCCAAGGCAGTACCAGGAATATAAGGAAGGCGATTGAAATCTTTTTCTACGGGGGCATCTTGATTATAATGCAGGGTGTCACTGCCCACCGCAAGGGGTGTTTCTGCTTCAATAACAAAACGGGCAATATATCTAATCATTTTTTCCCTCATTAATTTTTTGTTTTAAGAACATTTTGAAAGCCTGTGGGCTTTTACACGCTTCAAGAACTGACTTTAACTTCTTAATTTCAATCTCATCCCATTTTGAAGTTTTGTTCTTATTTAGTTTCTTTCCGTCATCTTCGAAAAGTACTCTTCTCATTTCCGAAATTGAGTATGCACTGTTACACTTCCTTAGCACATTCCCCCATTGGGAGTGACCAATGTTTTTATTAAACTTATTGTCTTTTATTATTTTCTCAACAATACTGTAATCTATTATCAGCTTTTCTTTAGCCGCTTTCCTACGATTTAGTGCCTCAAGAAGTGGATCATTGGATTTCGCAGTTTCAGATGAATTCTCAGATTGCTTCTTTCTTAAATCAGTAGTTTCATTCTTTTTGATGTCGAAGCTTCCTTGGTCTAGAATAGCTAAGTTGTATTCGACTTCCCCAAAACCTTCGGTTTTATGAACACCTATTCTGTTTTCAAGAAATTGTTTAGCAACTATTACAGGCTCTTTGAACGTAATTACGGAACCTTTCTCTACAATAAGCCTTTGGGCATCATAGGCATTTCGATGGGCATTAAATGGTGCGTAAGTTCTGAATCGGAGAAAAGTCTTGCTCCAGTCTATTTTAGCTGCTACGTTACCACACACCATTTCTGATGTAACCTGAGAGGTGTATGACCCATATTTATTTAAAAAACACCAATTTGAAGCTGCAAAGAGCATTTTGACTTCAATTTCTTCAGTAGCATTCGATAATGGCTCTGCATCCCCGACTGCTTCTATCGTTACTTTTCCACCAAATTCAGAACTTTTGGATTTACCGATATATATAGTGCCAGCGAAGTAGTTATTTACTTGATTTAATAGGCCATCAACTTCTTTTGTATACACCGAAAACTCGAAAGTTTGAAAAGGTTCAATGTATCGATATAAATACATTCCACCTTCTTCAGATGCTCGGTGCTCCAAGCTTCGTGCTGCCTTCATTCGTTCGCTTAGGTCAGGAGATTGGTAAAAATATTCTCTATTCTCTTCTATAAAGTAGCCTTCCCTTACTTGCTTATGCTTTAGTTTCGGTGCTATTTCTAACGACAGGTTGATATAGGGTAGCTGACCAACTGGTGTTTTTTGATATTTGTGAATGGAAAAAGGGATAGGATTTGAACGCTGATCTTTGATAAGCAAATGGGCATCACCAAACCAAACCTTCCCGTTGAAAATCAGATTATCAATTTCTTGCTCATAAGCCCCAGCGTTAAAAAGTTTTGTGGCTACTACCCCACGAAACAAAGACCCGGGAATGTACTCTAAAGTTTCAGTTGATTGCTCGGTTTTTGCTTTTTTGAAAAGTATGAGCGGTTCATGAGTAGTACACCTAAACACTTGTCTATACATTGGCTTTCTCAGTTTTCAGTTGAATAAATTCTAAATGGCATCTTCCTAACCCTCGATATCTTTTTTCTCCTAAATGCCTCACTCCTTTTAATGCTTTCTTGAAAAATTCTAAATCAAAATTAGAGTCATCTTGAATTTCTATTTCAGCATTCAGTGTAAGCGGTACACAAACTTCCATTTTTCTTAAGGAATTCTCAAGTGCTTGTTTAGTGCCAGTTTCAATTGCTGTAGACGTTCTGCTATGATAAAGCTCTCTTTGCAAGGCATGATTTCCTATAAGATCTAATCGCAAATTTTCGGGCAATCTGGCGGAACCAAAGTGAAACTTGCCCAACTTGTTGGGAAGGCTTTTCTCATTATCGTTTGTTTTCTTTTCATGTCCGAATAATCTAATGATATTTTCGGGGTCAACTTCCCTATAGACTTGCCGTATTAAACCTTTCAAGGTTTTCCCTGGTATAATGGGTAAGCCCTTTTCTTTTAGTACAAGGTTGTCCGCTGCCAGTCCACCACCTTTACCTGAACCCACTGCCCAGTAAGAAAGGAATGTGATTTTATATATAATTGTGTTCATTTTCAACTTACTGCTAATAATGTTAGGTAATCGGCCAATTGGTTTTTCTTAATGTTCGTCCATTTTGTTCCGTATTTTTTTTCGGCTCTTTTGTCTATTAAAATTGCCTCTGGAGATTCGTTTAGGGTTAAATCCATCCATTGCCGCATGGCGTTTTTTACGCCTTTTTCTGCTTTGACGTTTTTTGTCTTTTTAAGAAAATCAACTAGATCATCTAAATCATAGTATTTCTTAGATATACCCATTTCATTGGGTTTGCCTTTATGAATTGTTAATTCTCGTTTCTTTAATTCTTCGTAGTTGGTAATAAACGAATCTGAAACCTTGTGAAACAATAGGGCCGACTTTTTTCTCTCAGATTCTTCCTTTGCGGCAGAACAAAGTTCTTCGGCTAAATGCGTAGTATAATGGAAGGGGAACTTCGCTTTTACAAAAGCTATTCCCGCACAAGCGGTAAATTTATCTTGTAGTTGACCATTTTCCTCCACAATGAAATTGCCTTTAAAATCATTTTGTGTTAACTCTTCAAATTTCACGAGAAATGCTTGAACGAATTGAATGGCGAAATCCGCCCTCAAAATAACTGTAACATCATCCCCTCCTAAAATCAATGGCCTAAAAGGAATTTCTTTCTTAGAATCTTTAAGTTTTTTTATTCCATTTTCCGTTTTCAAAAACTCTTTGTCAAAAGTTGTATTAAAAGCGTGCATAAATGCTCTTTCTGTACAGTCACTGAATTTTTGTGCAAAATCTTTTATTGCGTTGCTACGTTGTGCTTGGTCATTTTTAAATTTATCGGCCAATGCCATGATATGCTTTCCCATGCCATTTCCGTCAATATGAATAAGCGATAACCAGTTATGTTTGCCACCTTTAGCCATATCTTCAAAATCATGAGCGAGCCATTTTTCTTTAATATTTGCCTTGTTGCAAAGACGATCTTTGGCATCGTATGACATCTTAAACTTTTGAAAATTTTCAGCATCTATTGAATCTCTTTTCTTCTTGTAATTGGCAAAACCTTCTTTGGTTTGATCATCTTCCTTCATATTTACAGCAAGATCTCCTGTAACTCTGGCTAAAAATCGGCTCATATGACCTAAATCAAAATGATGCTGTGGAATATTTCTTTGAGCTGACAGTGCGACTTCTAATGTTTCTAAACTTGGGGCAATAGCTTGGCTAAAAGGTAAGCCAGGAGCTTTGTTGTTTATAAATTCTCCAAAACCCTTATAAATGTTTTTTGCACCGTCAATGGACGTTATATATTTGATATTACCAGCCGCATTTTGCAGTTTTAAGCCGTTAGCAGATACGGAATTGATTGGCTTGGAAAGGAATTCATCGAACCAGTCAGTACAAACAGCCTGTACAATCTCACTGCCTCCAATAATTTCGCGAAGGTTATTAGTTGCAAAAATATAAGACTGAATGCCTTGAACAGTTAAACCATAGATATAATCCATAGAAAAGTTTATGTAGGGTTAGTTAGATTCACTCATCTTCAGGAATAAATTAGAAGACAAAAGCTCCAAAATGAAGGCACCTTTTTTATATGTACTTTTAAGTTTGGAATTGGAAGTTATTGCAATAGATTGAAAACTTCAAATTCAAAAGAGGAAAAAAGTAGACTATTTATTATTCGGTAATTTCGCTAGACCAGAGGGTGATCGAGGTTTTAAATCTTTTTCAAAGAGTAACAAAAATCTAAAATTGTTCAAAGCCACTTATCCCAACTGCATCCAAATCACCTCAAGAAAAGTTCGACCCCTATTAGCCTTCCAGAAATACCAGCCATACTCAAAGGCAGTCTAGAATTTACCCGAAGCACTATTTATTTGACTTCTGAAATTGGTAAATAAAAGACCATTGAATGAAGGCTATGTACAAAAAAGCCTAATTTAGGTTTCTTCTTTACTTTGTCCGTAACTTTTCACATTCTCATGAAATGGAAGTAAATCAGCGGTTAATGCTTGTCCACTTTTTAGGCACTCAACATAACTTGTGCAGGAATCCTTATAAGCATCTCCATTGTAATGAGCTTGTGCAACTTCACTGAGAACGATTGACTTATAATATCTCACAAAACTCGAACTATAGAATTGAGGACAAATTCCTCTCGAATTTAGAAACTCTATTCTGTAATAGAAAAAGGCCCAACAGTAATAATCAATTGATCCAACTCCACATAACATATCTTGATGCTGGTACAGGTATTTTGTGATCCACCTATTCAATACTATTGATAATATAAAAAGATGTAAAATAGCTGTTATCGATGGAGAGGAAGCCCACTTAATGGAGAAGTACTGAAAGAACACCCAAAAGAAGAAAACCAAGAGACCTGCAATTATCAAAACAGCAATCTGAAGTAATTTCCTAGGGTACAGCCAACCTACGTTAATATAGTTTTTATATAACTTTTGAGCTCTATGTGAAAAGGCTTTGTCTCGATTAAATAAGTAACAAAAAAGATTTATGAGTCCCAATTTAAACCTTGTCCAATACATTTCATTTGAGGCATTAAATTGAGGCTCTGTGATTTTTTCAAAAAAATTAACATCGAGTTTTTTGTTATCCGCTATTTTGTTTGGTTCAATTACGGATTTAAAATAATTTTTTGATATGTAAAACGTAAACCTAACCGATTTACTGATTTTTTCAACCTCCTTTTTACTAATCAATGAGCCAGCATTGTTATACCTAGACATAATAAGCTTGAATCCATGAATTTCACCTGAATTCCTACACTTTTCTAAGGAATCCGTACAATAGACGTAATAGACTCCATTGAACAATTTTTGCTCGCTATCATTTAGGTCATATTGTGTTGGTGCTTTACCCACAATCTTGTGGTGACTGATTTCTTGACTAAGCAATTGAAGATAACCAACATGCCTATTATGTGATTTGAACTTGTACCAAATGATTTCAAATAACAAAGTAATTACAACAAGGCCAGCAAGAATAATTGTTAGTGAAAAAGGGCGAAAATCAACCACATATTCAGGCTTGTCTGTCTGACTAATCATGTATTCGCCTATGAAAATCACAATTGCAAAAGTGCTAACTATATAACCTATATACCTCGTAATACAAGATTTAATCTCTGCAACTTCTTTTTCGAGATATTCGTATTCTTTTAAGTTAGACTTGAGCATAGTTATATTGTTTAATTTACCCCATTTCCTTCAAAGATGAAAAATGAGCTACTCTACATTTATCCTCTACGCCACCCCTTGCTCCCTATACAACTCTCTTTGAAATCCAATAAACATCTCTCGGATGGATTTTACCTCGCCTAGCTGGTTTTTAGCGTCTGTGATGGCTTTATACTTTAGTTCTAGCAGATTGGGTAGTTTGGCATCGTCAAGCTCTTCCTCGCCTTCTTTTACATATTGTTCTAATACAAAATTTAAGAAGTCCTGCTGGTTCTGGTTGTAGTCCGTGAGGTGAATTTGTGCTCGTGTAGCTCTTTCCAATCTTGGTACAAGGTCTTTCTGATAAGCAACATAAATTAAAACATCAAAAAGGTCACAGTCGTCTCCATGAATCATGTTTCTGAGGTCTTGAAGCTGAGCTGAAGTGTAGCCTTTTTCTTCTAGTTCTGTAAGTAACTTTTTGCGTGTACTTGGCAGACTCCATATTTCACGCAGTGCAGCTTCGCTTTCGAAGAAGCTTGGAATGTCTCCAAATAACTGTTTGATGAACTCAGCACCCGACATTGGCGTCCCTGATGGACTCCAGAAAGATGTTTTAACCATTGAGTCCAGCTCCAACACTTTGTTATTGCTAAGCTTTACTCGTATGATATTCTTTGGGCCATCATCGCATACACAAGGGTCATTTTTACATTCAGTACATGTTTTAGGTGCTTCTTTTTTGCATTCACATGGTTTCTTGCCACAAAGTTTGCAAGGTGGCTTAGGAGTTCCTCCACCTTTTGGTTCTTCGGGTTCTAGTGGTTCTCCATCCCACTCGGCATCATTAAAATGCTTATGTGCCTTTACAAAGTCGTAAACAGTAAAATAGTCCTTACCATCAAATAATCGTGTTCCTCGTCCCACAATTTGCTTAAACTCCACCATTGAGTTTACTGGTCGCATGAGGACAATGTTACGTATTTCTGGTGCATCTACACCTGTGCTAAGCTTCTGTGATGTTGTGAGGATAGTTGGGATACTTTTCTCGTTGTCTTGAAAATCTCTCAGGTGCTTCTCCCCCATTTTACCGTCATCGGCTGTTACTCTGTGGCAATAATTGGTACTTCGACTTCGCTCAGTATCCGATTTAGAATGGTATTGATTTATTAAATCACGAACAGCAGCGGCGTGAATTTGTGTGGCACAAAATACCAGCGTTTTCTGATTTTGATCGATCATATCCATAAAAAGCCTTACACGATATTCTTCACGTGCTTTTATTTCTATGATGCGGTTGATTTGTTCTTCGGTAAAAGTTGTTCCTACTGGAATTTCAGATTCACTCTCTATATCGTCGTCCCCAGTATAAGTGTATTCGTCTATTGTTGTACTTATTTCCTTCACCTTGAAAGGTGTGAGGAAACCGTCATTGATACCCTCTTTTAATGAATAGATATATGCTGGTTCGCCAAAATACTTGTAAGTATCGCCATTTACATCTCTTTTTGGTGTGGCTGTTAGACCCAGTTGAACGGCAGGAGCGAAATATTTCAAAATATCACGCCAATTGCTTTCATCATTGGCTCCTCCTCGATGACACTCATCTACGATAATGAAATCAAAAAAATCTGGTGGATACTGCCCAAAATATGCTTTTGGCTTGCCATAAGCCACTACTGGTTCGGCTGCTTGTGCCAAATTGCTGTACGCTTCACCCTCTTCTTCAACCTCACTATCACTAACCGCTCCCCCACCTGACATGAAAGTTTGGAAAATCGTGAAAAAGATACTCCCATTTAAGGGTACTTTGCCTTTTTTCTTTATTTCTGCTGGTGCTATTCTTACCAATGCATCCTCTTCAAAAGCATTGAAAGAGTTGAATGCCTGATCTGCCAAAATGTTTCTATCGGCAAGGAATAATATTCTTGGACTTCTTGAACCATCTCTTTTGAGGTTCCATTTGGCCTGAAACAGTTTCCAAGCAATCTGAAATGCTATGGCAGTTTTGCCAGTACCAGTTGCAAGGGTAAGAAGGATGCGGTCTTTTTTATTCGCTATAGCATCCAATACTTTGGTTATTGCGTTATTTTGGTAATACCTAGGCTGCCAAGTTCCTCCTCTATCTTCGTAAGGAACTGCGAAGAGTCTCTCTTTCCAATTCTCGATTTCGACCTTGTATTCTTCCTTTGGTGTAGGAAACGTCATTTCCCAAAGTTCGTCTGGTGTAGGGAATGAACTTACATCTCCTTCCGATCCTTCTTGAAGGTCTATTCCATAAATTTTAAGACCATTGGTGGCGTATGCATAACGAATATTGAGTCGTTCTCCATAGTCTTTTGCTTGACCAACGCCTTCGGTGTAGTATAGGTCTCTCTTCTTAGCTTCTACAACGCCTATTCGCCTATTCTTATATTCTAGCACATAATCTGCGGAAAGCTGAATAGACCGTCTTCCCTGACCTATTAAACGCCCTTTGGTAATTGGAAACTCTAAACGCAAGCGACTGCCTTCTATCACACCCCAACCTGCCTTTTGTAAAGCTGGGGTTATTAAGTCGTGTTTGGTTTGTGCTTCATTCATGGCTTAATAATAAATTGACCACTACTTTTATCATCATGTCTTTATCTTCTGGGTGACTTTGAGCAATCATTAGCGTTATTGCTACTAAGGTACTATCTGCTAATATTTTTTCACCATTTTCTTTAAATAAAAGGTGGTTACGCTCTAAAAACCAAACAAATATAAAAGCTGCAATGCGTTTATTACCATCTGTGAAAGAATGGTTTTTCACAATAAAGTACAATAAATGTGCTGCCTTTTCATGGGTGGTGAGGTAAAGATCTTTTCCGTCAAAAGTTTGATAAATATTCTGAATAGACCCTTTGAAAGAGTCATCCTTCTCTTTACCAAATAAACCTTCAAATTGTGTTTGCTTGCCTAATTGTTCAATTGCCCGTTTAGCCTCTTCATAATTGATTTGTATGGCTTCTGTTCCTGGTATTTTTGGTAATTCAAGTCGTTGGTGGTCGTAATCATCTAATAAATCTAGAGCGGTGGCATAGTTCGCTATAACCTGAATGAGCCCTTTAGTTTCGTCTGATTCTAGGCTATACGTGGAGATAACCTCACTTTGCAGACGTACTAACTTTTTAAAGTCGTTTAATTGCTGTTGGCTTTCTTCTAGTCGCTTTTGGTTTACGGCGTAGCCTTTTACTAGGTAGTCTTTTAAGATGCTATTTGCCCAAATTCTAAACTGCGTTGCTCTCACGGATTTTACACGATATCCTACTGAAATAATTGCATCAAGATTATAATGTAATTGCTTCCGTTTTACTGTTCTCTGGCCTTCTTTTCGAACTTGTAAGAAATCCTTACAAGTTGCATTTTCGTCTAGTTCTTTTTCATTGAAAATGCTTTTTAAGTGCATAGTAATGTTTTGGGGAGTAGTCTCAAAAAGCTCTGCCATCTGAGCTTGGGTAAGCCAAACAGAATCTTGCTCAAACTGCACATATATTTGAGTGGAGCCATCTTTGGCTTGGTAGATTTCTATTTGATTCTTATGCTCCATACTTTTAAAATTACTAAACCAAATCTACCACTTGTTTTTCTGTCAACTCCCCAGCAAAGGCTTTCTGAAGGATGGACTTTTTTAGCTCTTCCACATTGTCAAGTTCTCTAGAATAATTAGAATTCATTCGATTCATTTTGTCCAATAATGAACTAATGTTATCTACTATTATATTTTGCTGTTCTAATGATGGAAGATTGAATATTTTGAAGGAGCGTATATCCTTCATATTTATATGACCAACAGTTACGCCCTGTGAATGTGACAATAACCTCTTTTGAACATCCTTAGATAAAATCAGATATGCCAAATATTTGGGGATAAATTTATCTTCTTGGGGTCTTATTAAAACTGTTCTTTGTCCCAAACAGACTTCAACATTCTCTGGAATTACGCCAATATTTCCTGCAGGAGCTTCTCTCGCCAAAATCAAATCGCCGGACTTCGGTATAGCTCTTCTTGTCCATTCCTTGTAGGTCTCTTTTGAAACTCTATTTACACCATCTAACAGTAGTTCGCCAAATCCAATATTAGGCGTTCTAATGGATGGATATCCAGCATCTTGAGTTGGAGCAGTTTTATGTTCGCAATCTACTATTAGTTCGCATATATCATTTAATGATTTAAATACCGAACCACTTAAATTGTCATTAAAAGTCTTTTGTAAATGACTCTCAATTAACTCTTTCGCATTTTCAATGTTCTTCTCGATATTGGCTTTGGCTTGGTCTATGGCAGCAAATGCCTTATCTAATATGGCTACTATTTGTTTTTGTTCGGGGAGTGGTGGGACTACTATTTCTTCCTTTTTTAAAAGTCTGTAATGTCTTGCATAGCCTAAGTCGTCCAAATCAATGCTTTCGATTTGATAAGCAAAAAATCTAGAATTTATTTTTTCGATAGGTAATAAGATTACTATACCATCTGCTCCCTTAACAAAATCAAAATTCACATATTTAACTATTTTTGTATGGTCACCAAAAATAATTATTGGCTTTTCTACTTGAAAAATATCTTCAGAAGTGTTCCAGTAGCCATTTATTAGTTCTTTCTCTTGTGAAATAACAGGATAAATCCCTTTTGGCAAAAAACTCTTTCGTGGAATTTTTTTTGTATTTCTTATTTTCTGAAGGCAATCCTCAAATTTTAATATTTCCCAACCTTTTCTCATATATGCTCATTAATTGATTGAAGAATAGTAACAGAAGCACTTTCTAACTTTGAAAAGGCAAACCATGGTTCGACGATGCTCACCACAAGTTTTTTCCACCATTTTTTTAGCGAGGCTCCAATGTGGTACACTTCGTTTTCGTCCAAAATTAAGAACCTGTCATGTGATTTATTAAACGCTATGCCCTTAAAAGTGGGGTATTGGGTATTTGCTTTGTCAATGTCCAATTGTAGTTTCTTGCTTATGGTTTTACTTAGTAAAAACACTTTTACGCCTTTCTCCTTCTTTGTTAATTGAGTTACTACGGTTTCGTCTATGTAATTATCAATGAGTATGATAGATGCTTTGGCCTTTTTGATGAGACCATTTACAAAGTCGTAGGCATCATAGGTTTGTCCATCAAAGAAAATGCCTTGCTTGTCTTTGATTTCTGGTGCTTCCAGAGCTTTAAATACTTGTTCAAACTTTTGATTGGTTTCTAATTTGTGAGCTACAAAATCATTGGAAAGCTGCAAGAGTTGCTGGTGATTGCCAATGGTCTTTCGCATTTGTACAAAAGCATTCATGATGGCAATACTAACATTAATGGCGGTATCACTGTTCAATACTGCCGATAGCATACTTACCCCCTGCTCTGTAAAAACATAAGGAGGTTTTGAACGGTGTTTTTGTGAACCGGTCGCAATTTGCGACTGGTTAGAACTGGTCGCAATATGCGACTGCAAAGTTTCCCATTCTGTTTTCGAAAGCTGAAACATAAAAGCGGGAGGAAATCGTTTCTCATTTCGTTTCACTTGCTCATTTAATCTTTTCGTTTCCACCTGATACAACTCCCCCAACTGAAAATCAAGCATCACTTGCTCACCTCTTAAGGTGAAAATTCTATTCTCTATTAAAACTGCTGATATTCCTAGGTTTTCACTCATATCAACTCCTTGATTGATTGAAGAATGGAATTGGTCTCGGCATCTAAGCTTTCCATTTCGGCCAAAATGACTTCTGGGCTTCTTAATGGTGCTTCTTCTGGTGTGTTGGCATTTTTTACGCTTAAATCGTACGTGTCTTCGAGTGCCTCAGACACCGTAATATTCCAAGATTGTTCTGTTTCTGGCCCTTTGAAGGCTGAGGCTCTCGAAGCCTGCAATTCCACAAAGGATTCCATGTCTTTATCGTTCAGTGGATTGGTTTTACCCATATTTCTACCAGGGTCTAGCTGGTAGTACCAAATATTTTTGGTGGGTTCTCCTTTTTGAAAAAACAAGACCACCGTTTTTACTCCAGCACCCAAAAACGTACCTCCTGGCATGTCCAAAATGGTATGTAGGTTGCAGCTTTCTAATATAAGCTTCCGCAAAGCCACAGAGGCATTATCAGAATTACTCAGCACCGTATTTTTAATAACAATGGCCGCTCTACCACCCGTTTTAAGGCTTTTGAGAAAATGCTGCATAAACAGGAAAGCCGTTTCTCCTGTTTTTATATCAAAGTTTTGCTGTACTTCTGGGCGTTCTTTGCCACCAAAAGGAGGATTTGCAAGTATGACATGATAACGGTTTTTCTCCTGTATGTCTCGTATGTTTTCGCCTAGGGTATTGGTATGAATAATATTGGGAGCTTCTATGCCGTGCAATATCATGTTCATAATGCCTATCACATAAGCCAGATTCTTCTTCTCTTTGCCGTAAAGGGTTTTTTCTTGAAGCGTAGCTAGGTTATCGGTGGTTTTGTCCATGCGTTCATACATGTACTCATAAGCTTCGCATAAGAAACCACAAGAGCCAGCCGCTCCATCATACACTTTCTCGCCTATCTGTGGGTCTATCACCTTAATCATGGCTCTAATCAGCGGCCTAGGCGTATAGTACTGCCCACCGTTTCGGCCAGCATTTCCCATGTTTTTAATCTTAGACTCATACAAATGGCTCAGCTCGTGCTTATCAGAAGAGGCACGAAAGGGTAAAGCATCTGCATATTCTAAAATCTCACGAAGGTTATAACCACTCTGGATTTTGTTCTTTAGCTCACTAAAAATCTCCCCAATCTTGTATTCGATTGTTTGTGCACTTTCTGCCTTTTGCTTAAATGCTGCTAGGTATGGGAACAGCTTTCCATCCACAAATTGCACCAAGTCAGGACCAGTCATTGCTTTGTGGTGATCCAATTCAAGTTCGTTAGTAGTGCCTTCCTTAATTTTCTTAGGCATTGCCCACTCAGGCCATCGGTATTCTTCGTCAAGGATGTACTGATACTCCTCACCTTTCAATTCTGCTTCGTCGGCCTTATCTCGCTCCAGTTCATCCAGATAGCGTAGAAACATCACCCAAGAAGTCTGCCCTATATAATCTAACTCACTATCTGCACCCGAATCTTTATAAAGAAGGTCGTCTATGTTTTTGAAGGTTTGCTCGAACATCTGTTGCTTTTGGATTTATCCCTTCCAAAGAAAGTCTAAAGGACGATAAGTAGCAAATAATTCAATCTGATTTCAATAATTATAGCTTAACAATTTAAGAATTGATATCTGTGACGTAGGATGCTCAACAATTTGTAAGCTATACGAAACATCAGGATTACTAAAAATATTAGAATTTCTATCCATTGCAAAGGATAATAGCAACCAATGCTACAATATTGAGCTTCCTTTGAAGTATGAAATTAAAGAACCTCAATAACGCATGGGCTAGAACCAGTAGCTACTCTATTTTGAATTTCCCATTTGCTTGCTACTCCGTCCAGCCGTTTCCAAAGACAACACCAAGTTTACAACGTAAAGAAGCTAAATACCTCGTCAGCTTTAAAGCTTCCATTCTATTTCCAGAACCACTGGACAACCTTTACGAATCATTAGAAGAAGCTGAACAGGCGTGTGAAAAGCATATTAATAAATTGATGCAGTATTTATTCATGAAAATGGAGGGGTATATTGAAATGTAGCTTTATTAATTTTTGCACCAATTAACGACGTGAAGAGTTGACCTTATACTTTCTCTCATATTCCTGCTGCACTTTTCGATTTTCCTCTATATCCAATGCAACATACCCCAAACCCATATACTTAGTGTAACCAAGCGGAAGCATGTAGGGTAGAAAAGTCTCGTAATTCTCTCTTGTCAAAGCTCCTTTTGAGACTTTTAAGCAACTGAAAAGCTTCTGAAACTCATCATTACTTAGTGGATAGAATATGAGTGGCCTAACTCTACCTTTGTGGTATTGTGCGATCTTATCTTTTACCATTACACAGTTGGAGAATTCAATTGATATGGATTGACTGTTTGACACTTTATCAGGTACACGTGCCGTCATATCGAAGAGTCTATGTTTCATACCTCCAAGTAATATTACTTGTTGCCTGAAGACAAGACATTTAGTTTTTTGCTACAAGGATTAGTAATTTATAAGGCTTGATTTTTTCTTCAACGGCAATAAAGGAAAAAGAACGATTTTTATAGCAATAATGATCAGTCACATCTTGTATTATTTAAGTATTTCGCTGCCTTTTCCTCACTTTGTGAAGCTGTAATCTTGCATTCTGTTACACTTAAAACATATACTTAATAAAAACTGTAACGTTACGGAGTTAAACGCCTGTAACGTTACACCCCGTTACGGCCCGTAACACCTCCGTTACGGCATATTTTAGTACAAAGCGTTACAGCTGTAACGGCAAACTTCGTTACGGCTGTAACGGTGGTGTTACACATTGATTATCGCAAGCCGTAACACTTCAATAAAGTGAGTGTCTTACAAATTTGTAAGACAAGTGGTTGTTAAATGTTTTTAGATCGCTTGGTGAGCAAATTCGTTACCATTGCAATCAGAGATAATAACACAAAACCAATAAAAAAACCGCCAAAAGTGGTAGTCGACTGATTGCTAACCTTATCCACCCTTTTACTTTCTAATTCTTTGTTAATTAAATTTTCAATCCACTTAGAAACTGTTAGGTTTTGGTGTGAACTTTTACTCACAATCTCTTCCATCATTTCGTCTGAAACCCTAAATGTTATTGATTTATTTTTAGTCATATTCTAGTAGGTTAGCTGATTGTAAATATTGTTGCTTTGGGCTTATACCCACGTGGTATTTTTACTAAATTCTAATTTCAGTCTTGGGTTAAAATTAGGATTCACTTCTTTGGCTTTTAGATCCGAACCTTTCTAGTTCTTTAAAATCCAAATTCACTTTTTCAACCTTTGCAGCTTTAAGAGCTACTACCCAATTCACCACAAAATCATTCCAGTCAAAATATGGGTACCTCAAAAAATCTGTAAAGAAATCCTCTTTTCTTACACGTGCTGGAGATATTTCAAATTCTCTAATTCCAACTTGCTTGTAAACCATTGTTCCATCAAGCAATACTGACCATTTCCCACCTTTGAAGGGCTGTTTAATATTCATATAGTCTATTTTTTAGTTTTGATAAATTGCTTCGAAAATATTTAGATAATACTGATCGTATTCCATTTTGAGTTTTGGAGATCTATTGGCAAGTATTTTACCATGAGGAACTATTTGTGCTTTTCCCTTATCATCCAGCTTGTAACCTAGCTTTTCGCTCATTAATGGAATTATGCGACCTTCCATCATTTTAAAGCTGTCACCAACCTTATCAGATATTCTATCAATCAATTCTGCTCCAATATCATTAACAAGACCATTCACATAATCCAAAGCTTCTTGATCAACCACCATAGGCTCTGATTTAAGGACTTTAGAATCCTCTTTTCTATTTCCTTCGATACGATATAAAACTTGCTCACTAAGTACCTTTGTGAAGTATTTAAGCTCATAATGCCGTTTTACTCGTACAACTCGCTCACTTTCACCATCAATGTCTAAACCAATGTGATATTTGCGACCATCAGGAGACCTATAAAAGACTTTCCCTTCGTCTAATACCAATGAATCCCTGAAAGGCTTGTCAAATTCCTCTACAACCATACTCTGCCTATCTTCGTAATAAACAGTACCATCTTTGTCTTCATGAAGGAGCTGCGTTTTCTTTGGAGTGAGTTGCTCAGATGTACCCCAAATTTTACCCTCTATTTTGCGTTCTTCTAAAGTTGGCCTGTACTCTTCGATATCCAACTGAACCTCGTTTACAGTAACTTCACCAGTTTCTGGATCTACCACCTCTTGACGTTCAAAAAGGCACTTTCTACCAGTAACAGAATCAGTTTTCAAAAACTGATTTGGCTCTAATGGCTTTTCTGTTCCTTTTTTGGTCACATACTTCACTACGTAGGAAGCTATACTCTTAAGTCCCTGAACGCCATGGATATCAGTTGTGTTAGGATTTGTCCAGTTGCAAGCTTCACCAATCGCATAGTCTTCTTTTTGCTTCTCTAATGCGATCGCTTTCAATACTGCTCTCTTTGGTATTTTACCATTCTTAACAGGTAGTGCCAACCACTTTTTGAGGTATTCAGGGCATTTATCAGGCATTCTTCTTGCCTTTGCTGTCTCTTCAAAAATCTTAATGAAAGCAGCTATATCTTTATCTAGCTTATAATAGTCAATACTAAAACCATCTTTAAAAAACCTCTTTCTGCCATAGTGATAACTAGAAACATAACCACCGAAGCTCTCTACCAATGAGTTCCATTTCTGTCTGATACGCTGCCATGGAATGAATCTGTCACATACAATATGAAAATGAATATTACCATTCTTTTGAGCTTCAGCTCTCCAAAAAAAGCACTCAACACCAAAACCTTTCTGCTTTCCCGTATTGATACCAGTTTTGAATACATCTTTGCTTGTAACTTTCAACCAGCTAAGAAAAGGGTCCAAAACGTATTTCTTTATCGAATAATCACTGTGAGACTGAGCAGAAGGCAATGTCAAGGTTACAAATGTTGGTAGCACCTGATCTACAATCACCATTTTCTTCTGCTTAGAAAGTTGCAATGCAGTATCAATTGCAGTTAACCACACTTCCAGCCTACGCTTAATCTCACGAGTTGCACCTGGGCTTAGGTATCCGTTATATGTATTATCGTTTCCGTTTTGATTATTCAGGTTATCAATTCTCTTATCGTTATGGAGTCTTTTGAAAGCACTACGATAAACATTCACCTCTACAATGCTGTGAGGTTTCATAATTGCAATCTTTTCTTGCGTACCAAGATCTGAATAACTTCTCTCGCTAACCTCACGATCTGGTACTATACTCGGTTTCTGCTTTTCAAAATCTGAAATGAAAGTTGCAGGTGACTGAATCATATTCCCGAACAAATCTCTATTTACAGTCTCAATATTAAATTTCATGTTTTGGGGGGGCAAATGTGCCTTTTAAGTGTTGTAAGCCAGTTTTCGTTTTTTTAGAGGAACCGACGTTAAGATAAACCAATTAAATGTTGGGGTTTTTCAGGCTTCCCCCTAGTCAAATCAGCTTTCACAATGTTGATTCCCTCAGATTAGGAAAAAAGCATAATGATGACGACTATGTTTTTTAGTTTAATGGTTTGAGACTTGCAATTAAATCTTCAAGTCGATAGTACACCCGATTTCCAAGACCAACGGCCTTAATCTTACCTGATTTAGTATGATGATGTAGGGTACTCAGATTAATTTGAAAGAAATTTGCTGCTTGCTTTCTTGTTAGAAGCTGCATAGGTGGGATTGGCTTATCATTTCGATTCATTCTCTTCTTATTTGGTTGCAACAAAGGTAAAGAGAGGGTAAAAGAAGAGGCAATTGCTCTTGTTCTATTTTGGGAACACTAAATAAAATTCAGCCATTCAAGCGTTTATACAGGCATTATCAGCGGATATATACCCAAAAATAGTTTTATTAAAAGCAAAAATATGTCTTGAAGTATATTTATCAATATTACTTTGTGAGTTGTTTTATTCAAAAAAATCAATAGAAATCAAAAATTGAACTCTAATCAAATTCGTCTCTAAATATTTCATTATAAGATCTAAAGAAATGTGGCTCGTATTTTGACGAAGATACTTTTGATTCAGTTTTTATCTTTGGAAGCTTAGTCGAGTAATGTGACACCAAGAAGTCTAGAAACTCAGCGTTACCAGTCATTTTATAAATCAGATTCATTTTCTTCATTTTATGGAAATAGTAACTTATTTCTGCAATTGGTGAATCTGAATCAACAGGTAAAAGACATAATTTATCAAATAAGTCATATGCATCTAATGAGGTAAAAATACGAGGAAAGGGATTCTTGTCTATTAATTCAATCGAAAATGCACTATCCAAGTAATAGTGTGGAGTTAAAATAACTCGTAGGTAGCTTAATGCTGTTGAATATGTTTTTAACCAAGAAACCAATTTCTCAATATATGTCGTCATAAACGTGCAAAACCTTTTTTGATGATTTCCGATTATAAACTCTTCAAAATATTCAACCTTAACCTGATTTGTGTCGTAATTTCTATTTGCAAATGCCACCCACATATTAAAAATATTTAGGTAGGTATTTTTACTATAATAAGCAATTGAAACCCTTTGATGGTGTCCAAACTGATTCATTGATATTAAATCGGTAGGGTTGAAGTAAGTTTCTCTCCAATTGAATTTAGGTTCTTCTACAAGTCTTAATGAGTCTATTTCTTCTTTAGTTACTTCGGAGTTTAATAAAGCATAAAGAAACCCATGCATTCTTTGCAAATCAAACAACACAATAAAACAATGGTCAAGATCTTTAATAATTTCATCATCAACATCTTGAAAAGACATCGAGCGATATTCCATTAAACCTTCTTTTTCTTCACTAATTTCTAGATAGTCCTTTAAGTCCTGTCTCATTACTGAAATTGAAGGAAGGTATTTTAAATTGATAAAATAGCCATTTTTCTTTTGTAGGCTCTCTCTTACATTGAATTCCAGCATTTCAAAACTATTTAATTGTAATTTAATTGAAGAGGTTTTTTAAACTTTATTCACACTATTTTTTTAATTCACTATGTGCCCTTGCCAAGTCGTGCATACTCTCTATGCTACTCTTCCCTATATACTTCAAAAACATAGCCTCTGATTTATGACCAGTTTGCTTCATCAATAAGGGCGTAGGCAGTTTTCCATAATAATTGGTACAATACGACCTTCGTCCAATATGACTGGTTACTAATTCCCATTTTGGGTAAAATCCATCAATTTTTCTCCCTGATTCCTTAACTATTTTAGTGCCGTATATTACTTCTGTTAAACCAGCAAGTCTGGCAACTTCCTTTATGTATTCGTTGTATTTTTGAAGACTTATTTTCCTTGGGAAGTTGCCATTATTTAATGATAAAATCTCATCGGCTTCTGGCAGTACCAAGACATAAATCGGGTTACCTGATTTCTCTTGATTCATATCTAATAGCTTTTGTCCTTTATTTTCTATTACGTCTTTCAAGGTACACTTTAACAAGTCACCACCTCTTTGACCGAGATAGCAACTCAATAGAAGCCATTTTTTTGCATTCTCTAAAAATGGTTGATCTAATTGAGTATTTTTAATTTTAACAATCTCCTCTTCACTCAAGTAAATAATATTTACTTTACCATCCTTTACACCTAAAGAGTCCAACTGCGGACTTGTAGCATACCCATCAATTCTAGCATTCCTACAAACAGTTTTAAGAAACTTTATAACTCTATGCTTTGTGGTTTGTCTATATAATTTTTCGTTACTTAAAAACTCCAAAAAGGAGTCTTGAAAGCTAAGCCCAACATCCGATACTTCATAGGTACTTTTACTCCAATTTTGAAACTCTTCAATCGTGTTCCTTAAATTTATAATTTTTTGTAATCCACGCTTTGACAACTCACTTCTTTTAACTCTTATGTAATGTTCAAAATATTCTAAAAGGCCTTCTCCACTTTGAGTGTTCTCATCGGTATGAATGATTTTTTTTATCCAATTAGAATCAATTTTACCATGATCTATTTGAAGCTTATTGTATTCGTTTAAGATTTTCACCTTAAGACTTTCAAGTTCAAATGCTAGTGCTTTGGTTTCTGCACTTTTAGTCACTTTTGGTTTTTGTTTTGCCTTACTCCAATTTGATGGATCAACAAACAATCCTGTTTTTGACTTTACATCAATTTTGCCATCTTTAAACCTAAGATGAATAGCCGAAGGATTTTTTTCGGATTGAATAAGATAGTTGATTGTTGCCATGTTAAATATATTTAGCCCATTTATAGCCCGAAACTATGCAATTTAGTCCAATATTATGCAATTGCATTCAATTATTATTTTGCCAAAAATGGACTCTAGTGGTTGTATAGGGTGGTTTTTGATTGAATGGGATTGCAAGGTTCGAATCCCTCTCTCTCTGCAAAATAAAGAGGCTGTCTCAAAAGGGCAGTCTCTTTTTTATAGATTTTTTTGTAACTTCAGTTATGAAAAAAGGAGTCAAAAAGAAGCCTGTATTTAAGGATTATGATCCTTATCAGCTATCCCTTCTTCCTCCATCGTTAAATGAATTAATTCCCGAAAATCACGTGGTTCGATTGGTACAAAGAATCATAGATGAGATAGATATTGATTCATTATTGCAGAAGTATTCTGGAGGCGGAAGTTCATCATTTCATCCACGAATGATGTTAAAAATTATTATTTACGGCTATATCAGCAATATTTATTCCTCTCGAAAAATAGAAGAAGCCGTCAGTTCAAACATTCACTTCATGTGGCTTGCTGGCATGCAGCGACCAGACCATAATACAATAAACCGATTTAGAACGGATAGATTGAAGTCGGTATTGAAAGAGGTTTTTGGTCAAGTCGTTTTACTGATGGCAGATCAAGGACTGGTAGATTTAAAGACGGTTTATGTGGATGGAACCAAAATAGAGGCCAATGCCAATAAATACACTTTTGTATGGGGCAAGTCTATAAAGCGGAATACAGAAAGGATAAAAGAACAGCTTAAAGACCTTTGGAACTATGCCGAAAAGGTAGCCTCCGAGGAGATGAAAGATAACTCGCCCACTATTTTTGAAAAGATAGATTCTCAAAAAGTAGAACAGACTATCGGGCAAATCAATCAAGCCTTAAAAGGCAAAGAAGTAGATCCGAAAGTGAAGCAAAAGCTGAATTATGCAAAGAACAATTGGCCAAAGAATCTAAAGAAATACGAAGTTCAGCAAAAGCTGATGGGTGATCGAAACTCCTATTCCAAGACAGATCCAGATGCCACTTTTATGCGAATGAAAGACGACCACATGCTCAATGGTCAGCTAAAAGCGGGCTACAACTGGCAGATAAGTACTTGTAATCAATGTATTCTAAACTACGACATCTACCAATATGCCAACGATGTATATACCTTACCACTCCACCTAGAAACCTTCAAAGAGCTCTATAAAAAATTACCAGAAGAAGTGGTGGCCGATGCCGGCTATGGCTCGGAAGAAAACTATCAATATTTAGAGAACAATGAACTTGAGGGCTATGTGAAATACAATTACTTCCATAAAGAGCAAAAAGCCAAAGGGAAGATAAAGCCTGAAGATGCCTTCAAGTCAGAGAACCTGTATTACGATTCGGAGAACGACTTTTTTATCTGTCCGATGGGTCAAAAAATGGAGAAAGTCTATGAAAAAACAGAGAAAAGAAAATCTGGATACCAACAACAAATAAGCTTTTATCAAGCAAAAAACTGTGACAATTGCCCATTGAAAGGAGCCTGCCACAAAGCCAAAGGAAATCGACTTGTCCAAGTCAATCACAATGCAAAAAGATTAAAAGACAAAGCACGACAAAAGCTACTAAGTCCAGAGGGAATAAAACATCGCTCCCAAAGGCCAGCAGATGTGGAAGCAGTCTTTGGAAACATCAAGCAAAACAAAAACTTCAGAAGATTTATGTTAAGAGGAAAAGAAAAAGTCCTCATCGAAACGGGCTTGCTCGCCCTTGCACACAATATCCAAAAAATGGCTTCATAAGGGCTATTTCGGCCTCATTTTAAACTCCCCGCACCAAAACCAGAAGAGATTGTCACAAGAATTACACTTTTATTCAAAAAAGAAGGCTGACCCACGTTTATAATGAGACAGCCTCTTTTTGTTTCTAAGCTTATTGGGAATATTCCTCTAGCATGAAGTTTCTATTGTCTTCTTTACCTATTGCAAATATTTTTGAAGTCACAGTTGCTACAAATTGTAAGATCTTCAGTTTGGATAAAGTCAATTTGCGGGTTTATGAGTTCTTGAGCAATTATATTTAAACCTTCTTCTACAATTTCTTCCACATCATTGATCGGTGTAAAAAGCTCCACTTGTGTGCTTAAGTCTCGAAATGAGTAAATCCTGGCTCCCACTCGTCCAGAACCGTCATATTTATCTTTGTTTCGATCAAATAGATACAGATAGATAAGTAACTGTCTATACTTATCTTTTGGAGCACTCAAAAAGGTTTCTAATGCAGTTTTACCCTTTGGTATACTAAGATCACCAGAACTGACTTTTCCTGTTTTATAATCGATTAAATTGATGTCTCCGTTTGCTCCTTCTATGGCATCTATCAAACCCTTTATTCTAATTTTCTCAATTGAATTTTCGGAATTGATACTAGCGGTCAACTTTTGCTCTGATGCAATATTGATTACTTCTCCTTCGGCAAGCTCTTTTGATCTTAAATCATAATACTGTTCAATCAGTGAAATCGCCATTTTCCAAAATATATGATTCCAACCTTTTTCTATTTCATAACCTTTATACTTTTCGTCAAAAACAAGCTGAAGATAATGTTTAGCTTTCTTTTTAGCTTTTAAGAAATCATCCGAATTAAGACTTAGTCCAAGTCCCAATTCTTCCTTTGAAATTTTCTCCAGAGTTTCATGAATCCAATTTCCAAAAACATTGTAACCAAAACTTTCTTCAATTTCTTGTTCGCTCTGTAAGCGTTGAATTTTGGAAAAATAAAATTGTAAAGAGCACCTTAAATATTGAGTTATAGAGGATGGAGATAGACCTCGTTTCTCATTAAAGAGTTCTACTTTTATTTTGTCAATTATTTCAGGAGTTTTGGTGATGGTTATATTCTCTGAAATTACATTTTCCTTCTCTTTGGCTTCAAAACTAGGATGATGAGAGCTCCATCCTATCAGCTCATTCTTCGCAAATAAATCATATTTTAGCTGATTTGCGATTCTACTCGGCTCGCTCTTTGATCCTAGAGATCCATTCTTACTTACCGAGTAAATGATATCAACATTCTTAGCTCGCATCAAAAGACGATAGAAATGGTACGCCATGATGGCATCTTGGTCGTGATATATTGGAATCCCAAACTCCAAACAAACTTCAAATGGAAGCAAACTAGCTGCTTTATTGGATGACGGAATTACGCCTTCGTTAAATGAGATGATAACCACATTGTCAAAGTCTAGGCAGCGAGTTTCTAGTAAACTCATGATTTGAACATTGGAGTTCGGGTCGCCTTCGAACGCAACTTTTTCTACTTTAAAAAGCTCCTGAACCAAAATCTTTAATCCAGATAATTCTAAATCTTTGTATTGATTAATATCTGTTTTTAACTTATTCAGAACAGTTTGAAAACTAAAAAAGAACTCCTTTTCAATTAAGTCTAAAGTTGCTTCTATCTCTGTGGTAAGAAATTCAAATATATTATCAAGCCCAACAACGGCCTCCTTTGCATTAGTCCAATTACTAAAAAATAAATCACTTAGTACTTTACCTATATTTTTTTCTATTTGAAATTGATTGATGCTCAATATGTTTTTTGAAACCAAGAATTCTGAAAACGACTGGAAAGCATTAAAGAATTTCTCTGGCAAAGATTGTAAAAGTGGGTTTTTAATCAATTTCCCTATCTGAATGTAAGAAAACGTGTCATTACTTAGTTTCCCGTTTACCTGAAGGTCAAGTAGGTCATTGACAAGAGAAGCAATTTTAGACTGCTTCATCCCTATCCCCATACTGATGTTATAGTCTTCAAATCCTTTTTCAAGTGAAAAAAGTACACCTTGCACTTGATTTTCGTCTGGAACAACAAAGACGGTTCTTCCTTCTTTATATTTATGAACAAGTTGGGCTCCTATTTTCGCCTGAAGCGATTCATAAGGCGATTCATAAATATTGATAGTTTTCTTTTCGGTTAAAAGTAAATTTTGTGGAGCATTCCAAGAACCAAATTTCCCTTCTTTCCGGTACTTTCGAGGAATGTTTCCAGCTTGGTGATCTGAATTCATAAAAAACTCATCTGTATCCCAAATACATGTCACCTTTTTAGCTTCAACTAGCTGAGAAATGATACTTTGTTCCGATTTACTAAGGGCATTCAGGCCAACAAAATAGTAGTATTGGAACTCATCTCCTTCTTCAAGAAAATTGGAAAACTCCTCTGCTAGTGAACGATAAGCCATTCCTCGATAAGCCATATCTTTGCTTAGGAGTTGTTTTTTGAACTCTTCGTAAGCTCTTCCAATGGTTTCAAACCGATTGAAATAACTCTTTGCACTAGTCTTGGTACTTAGTTCTGTCAAATTCCATCGTTTCAGGGCCTCCACTTCCGTCATGTAGGCAAAAAGCTGCTGTGGATTGGGAACAAGGTATTGATCTATGAGATCAAAGTCTGATAGAACGGTAGGTGCCCATGCCATGAACTCATCAAAAACGATGTTTTCATCTATTTTTTGAAAAACATCATAAAGTTCAAAAAGTAAAGTCAGGCTATCAGCGACTTTTAAACCAGATAACTCTTTGACAAAGTCATCAATTGAAAAAACTTTTGGAGAAAGAAAAGGAACAGCTGAGCAATTCGCCAACTCCTTTTTCATAAAACCTACTGCCCTCCTACTAGGCAATACGATGCACAAATCCTTCATAGATTGTGCTTTATGATTTGAAAAAATAGTTGTTGCGGCTTCGCTTAGAAAGGATTTCATTTGGGCAATTTAGAATTGCTACCAAGTTACATTTTTTTTCAAGTTAGTGCTTCTTTGTAAGTCTTAATTGCTCGCTCTCTGGCCATCTTATGGTCCACCATTGGCTTTGGGTAGGAGAACTCATTTAGCTCAGGAATCCACTTTTTAATGTATTTGAGATCTGGATCAAACTTCTTTGCTTGGGAGTCAGGGTTAAAGACCCTAAAATAAGGAGCTGCATCACAACCGCTACCAGCTGCCCATTGCCAACCTCCGTTATTTGCCGAGAAATCGAAATCAAGCAATTTCTCTGCAAAATAAGCTTCACCCCATCGCCAATCTATGAGTAAGTCCTTGATCAAAAAGCTCGAAACAATCATTCTGACCCTGTTATGCATAAACCCAGTTGCATTGAGTTCCCTCATACCGGCATCAACTATCGGAAAGCCAGTATTTCCATTTTTCCACTTTTCAAAATTTGCCTCGTCATTTCTCCAAGGAATTTGATCATAAGCCGGTCTAAATGCCTTACTGTCATTAATGTGAGGAAAATTAGCTAATATTTGCATGTAAAAATCTCGCCAAATGAGCTCATTTAACCAGGTATTATTCAGTTTTAACGCCTGTTTCACTAGTGATCTGATACTCACAGTCCCAAATCGTAAATGAACACTCAACCTTGAAGTACCTTCTATACCTGGATAGTCACGTTGCTCTGTGTACTTCCGCACAACTTCTTTGTCAACTTCATTTTCAGGAAATACTTGATCAGTAGCCTCGAAACCCATTTCTTTTAAAGAAATAATAGATGCAGTTTCGCTTTTTGCAAGATTTGTTAACAAGCCTTTGCAATCACATTCTTTTAAACCTTCCTCTGCTAAAGTTTCCTTCCACTTTCTACTGTAGGGTGTAAATACACTGTATGGTGTTCCTGATTTACTAAGTACCTCTTTTTTTTCAAAAATGACTTGATCTTTAAAAGCCTTAAAATCAATACCTTTTTGCTCTAGCAATTGCCTTACACTTTCATCTCTTTTTATCGCGTATTTTTCATAATCACGATTGGTATAAACTGTCCCTACCTTGAATTCTTGCGTAATAGTTTCCCAAATTTCTATTGGAACTCCGTAATAAACCTTCAATGAGGCTCCAAACTTTGCCGCTTCTGACTTTAATCTATCTAATTGATTATGAATAAATTCAACTCTTGCGTCGTATGGTTTATTGAGTTTATCTAATATGTTTTGGTCAAAAATGAAAATTAATTGTACTGGCAAATTATTGCTCAATGCATAATATAAGCCTGTATTGTCTTCAAGTCTTAGATCTCTCCTTAACCAAAATATGTTTGTTTGTGCTTTCAATGTTTTGTCTTTGAGTTCATGAGATTAACTATTTTTAGGGTTTGATGTTAGAATTATTCTTAAAAAAGATGAATGCTCTTTTTTGAAATTCTATTTTTGTGAAAATTTTACAAATGTTTAGAACCAAAACCATTGGAATATTAGGTGGTGGTCAACTCGGCAGAATGCTAATTCAGTCTGCAATTGATTTTGACCTTACCATTCATATCCTAGATCCCGACAAAAATGCTCCATGTGTTAAAATTGCACATGAATTCACTTTAGGAGATTTTAAAGATTACGAAACTGTTTTAAATTTTGGACGAAAATGCGAGATCGTAACAATTGAGATCGAAAATGTAAGCATTGAGGCCCTATTTCAATTAGAAAAAGAAGGAATAAAAGTATACCCTCAACCGAGTGTACTTTCAAAAATTAAAAATAAGCGAATTCAAAAGCAGTTTTACGCCGATAATGGAATTCCAACGGCTCCTTTCGAATTAACTGAAAACCAATCTGAAATAGCACAAAAAGCAAAGTCGTTTCCAATAGTGAACAAACTTGGTGAAGGTGGCTATGATGGCAGAGGTGTTCAAATTCTCAAATCTGAAACAGACTTGTCTAAAGCATTTCAAGAACCTTCATTGTTAGAGGAATTGATTGATTTTGAGAAAGAGCTCGCTGTTATTGTCGTTAAAAGTGAAAACGGTGAACTGAGTACCTTTCCGGTAGTAGAAATGGCTTTTCATCCAGAAGCCAATCTAGTTGAATATCTTTTTTCTCCAGCAAAAATTGATGAAGCCTTAGCCATAAAAGCAAGTGAGCTTGCTAAGAAAGTAGCCAAGTCATTTGACATTATTGGTATTTTGGCAGTTGAAATGTTTTTAACAAAGTCAGGTGAAATCTTAGTAAATGAAGTGGCTCCAAGGCCACATAATAGTGGTCACCATACGCAAAGGGCAAATTTTACTTCGCAGTTCGAACAACATTTAAGAGCAATTTGCGGCCTACCCTTAGGAAATACAGATGCTATTGCTGCTGGGGCAATGGTAAATATACTTGGGGCAGAAGATGCTAATGGAATTGCAGCATATGAAGGAATGGAGGAATGTCTAGCTCTTGAAAACGTACATCCTTTTCTATATGGTAAAAAGGTGGTAAAACCTTTTCGAAAAATGGGTCATGCAACGATAATTGATCATGATTTTGATAAATTGATAGAAAAGGTCAATTTTGTAAAAAATACACTAGTTGCCAAAGCAGCTACACAACATAACTAGTAAATGATAGGAATAATAATGGGCTCCAGCTCTGATCTGCCAGTAATGCAAGGAGCAATAGATGTGCTAAAAGAATTCAATATTCCTTATGAAGTGGACGTTGTATCCGCACACAGAACTCCAGAAAAAATGGTGGATTATGCAAAAAGTGCCAAAGAGAGAGGTTTAAAGTGCATAATTGCTGGTGCAGGTGGTGCAGCTCACTTACCTGGAATGGTTGCTTCATGTACAGTTTTACCTGTGATTGGGGTACCTGTAAAGTCCTCCAACTCTATAGATGGTTGGGATTCTGTATTGTCTATTCTCCAAATGCCAAATGGAGTGCCTGTTGCAACAGTTGCATTAAACGCCAGTAAAAACGCAGGTTTATTAGCAATTCAAATAATGGGTGTCTCCGATGATGACATTTCACAAAGAATGGTCGATTACAAGGAAGAAATGAAAGAAAAAGTTGCTCAAATGAGCTTAGATATTCAAAAACGTGCTTAATAAATAAATATGGAATTAGAAGATAGAAACCCAAAACCCGAAGAGACATCTCAGAACTTGCCAATGGCGGTTTTAATTACCCTAGTGGGTATTGTTTGTTTGATGTTATATGTAGGATGGCAAATGCTAAGTGATGAGCCATCAAAAGTAAGTGATATAAACCCTACTATGGAAAGTGTAGGTCAAGAGATAATTGAAGCAGAAGCTGACGCTGTAGAAATTACAGAGGTAGATGAATTACCTGAAATTGAAATGCCCAAGTCAGATGAAAAAGCAGCTGCTACAAGCACCAAACCTGCTGCCCCTACTAAAACTGTAACGACTACTGCAGGCGGTAAAACTTATAAACATGTTGTTAAGTCTGGTGAGACATTTTTCTCAATCGCGACAAGATATAACCTAAGTTTAGCAACGCTAAGAAGCGAAAACAAAGGTGTTGACGAATCAAAACTAAAAGTTGGTTCAACTAAGCTTAATGTCCCTATTCAAGCAATTCATATCGTAGGCCCTGGAGATATATTAAGAGTAGTTGGTTCTAAATACGGAGTATCTGTAGAGCAAATAATGAAAGCTAACGCCAAAGAGAAAAACCATTCTAAAAGAGGCGAAGAACTTATTATTCCTTTTGCACAAAAGAAATAAGCTACTTTTTACATAAAATACATTAATACCATGGTTGCAATAGTTAGCACAGCAAGTGCGATATATTGCAACCTATTTTTTGTGCTTGACTCGTCAATTCTCGAAGCCATAAATTGAGCTATAAGAGAAACAACGCCAATGATGATTATAAGTATTTGAGATAAGAGCTGCGATGCTATTTGAGCTGGTAAAAAGATTAGCAAAAATGAGCAAATTACAACAGTCCAAATAAGTGAATTAATTCTCGATTTCATTATTGACATTTTCAATTTCTTCTTCTGAAGGGGTTAGTTTATGAATTTGTTCGTGGCCCAATAGTTTATTTTGAAACACTAGAATGGTTACTACACCACAAAAAATGCAAGCGTCTGCAAAATTAAAAATTGGAGTATAGTGTGCTTGACCACCAATAAATGGTATCCAATCTGGCCAAATACCATTAAGGCCTTTAAAATAAAACATGTCTATCACTTGACCATGAAACCAAGGTGAAGCAGAACCATGAGGAGCAATTCCTAGATATACACCATAAAAGATGCTATCGATTAGGTTACCCAATGCTCCAGCCAAAATTGCGGCCATACAAAACAATAAACCTGGGTGAGTAGAAGGTTTTTGAGCTAGGTTATTAAGATACCATATGATTACAAATGCTGCCAACAATCTAAATGATGTTAAGAGCAACTTTCCATATTCGCCTCCCAACTCCATACCAAATGCCATCCCTTTGTTGGTAATGTATTGCAGCTCGAAAAAATTAGGGATAATTTCTATGACTCCAAAGTGCTCAGGTAGTACCACCTTGTGCATCCAAAGCTTAATAAATTGGTCAATAGCTAATAAAATTATTGTAAAAAGGAAATACTTAAAAGATGACTTCATGAAATGCATTTGGTGGAAGAAACTCTTTGAACTTCTTTGAAATGCAAAGTAAAGCTATTTTTCAATAAAATATTAATTGAGCATGAGCATTATTTCTAAAATCGATAACAAAAAATAGAACATTAATAACTTTAATCAGAACTATTCTAAGATAATGCATTTAATGCAATAGTAAATTGACAAATCTTAGCTCAAAAGTGTAAAAACGTGTATTTCACATCAACAAAACTTTTATCTTTGGTGTCCTTAATGTAAGTCTTTTAAAAGACTTGAACCAAAAGCGAATTTTAATAGAATGAAAGTAACGATCGAATCACAACCAATATCAGCTTGGGGAATTGATACAAAAGGAAAGCCTCTTGTTATCGCTGGGCCTTGTAGTGCAGAAACTGAAGAACAGTATCTTGAAACTGCAAGGGGAATTGCAAAAAATGGTTATGCACATGTGCTAAGAGCAGGTGTATGGAAGCCAAGAACGCGTCCAGGTAGTTTTGAAGGCGTAGGAGAAGAAGCCTTACCTTGGTTACAACAAGCAAAAAAAGAAACCGGTTTACCTACAGCAATTGAAGTTGCAACTCCAGAGCACGTAGAATTGGCACTTAAATATGGTGTTGATATTCTATGGCTAGGTGCAAGAACAACTGTAAACCCTTTCAACGTACAAGCATTAGCAGATTCTTTGAAAGGAGTAGATGTACCTGTATTGATTAAAAACCCAATTAATCCTGACCTTGCCCTATGGGTAGGTGCATTTGAAAGAATCGCAGGAGCTGGAATAACAAAACTTGGTGCTATACACAGAGGATTTTCGAATGCTCAAGAAACAAAGTATAGAAACTCTCCAATGTGGCAAATTGCGGTAGAATTAAAAGCAATGTTGCCTAACATTCCAATGATTGGTGATCCAAGTCACATGGCTGGAAAACGCTCGTTATTGGCTGAGCTTACTCAGCGTTCAATGGACTTGAACTATGATGGATTGATCATTGAATCTCACAGAAACCCTGATGAAGCGTGGTCTGATGCCTCTCAGCAATTAACTCCTGATGCTTTAGGAGAAATGTTAGCTGGAATTGAGTACAGAAACGAAACATATGGTGCTGACTTCCATGATGAACTAGAAAGATTAAGAAATAGACTTGATAATCTTGACCGTGAATTGCTTGAAGTTTTGGCTTCTAGAATGTCAGTGGTAGAGCAATTAGGTGAATATAAAAGAGATAACAACGTAGCTGTTCTTCAGTTGGGTCGTTGGAATCAAGTTCATGACAGCCGTGCAGAATGGGGCAAAAGCCTTAATCTATACGGAGAAACTGTTGAAGAACTTTTCAAGTTGATCCACATGGAAAGTATCAGAAAACAAACTGAGGTGATGAATAATCAGCCAGCATAATTGTTTGACGAAAATTATATAAAAAGCTCGAACGAAAGTTCGGGCTTTTTTTGTTTTAGAAATTCAATGGCATTATTTGTGTGTTAGACCAATAGAATCGATTATTTTTGAATAAAAAAGTGCAATGTCCTACGCTACAACCGAAATAACCAGTGCTGAGATTGTCTCCGATAATCCCGTACACCAAAGATTATATTTTCCTTACGAAGAAGCTGCAAAACGAATCAGTGGAAAAGTTCTAGAACTAGGAACTGGATGGGGACGTGGAGTGGAAAAACTTATTGAAAACTGCGATCACTATACAGGATTAGACAAAAACGCAGAATTGATTGCCGCATTACAAGCAAAATATCCGAAGCATTATTTTAATACCGCAGATTTTCCTGACTTAAGTGAATTTGCGGATGAGACGTTTGATTTTGTTGTCACATTTCAAGTAATAGAGCATATCAATGATGATCACAAGTTCCTATCGGAAGCTAAAAGAGTACTGAAGAAAGGAGGAAAGATTTTTCTAACAACAGTAAATAAAACATATTCATTAAGTAGGAATCCTTGGCACGTTAGAGAATATCACACTGCCGAACTTAAGGCTTTAATGGAGCAATACTTTACAACTGTGGACACCATGGGTGTTGGTGGTAACGAAAAGGTATGGGCCTATTATGAAGAAAACAAGAAGTCTGTAAATAAGACCATGAGATGGGATATTTTAGACTTACAGCATAGATTGCCAGGTTGGATGCTAAGAGCTCCCTACGAATACTTAAATAGACGAAATAGGGATAAATTAATGAATCAAACCAGCGGATTAGCTGCTGAGATCAAATGGGATGATCATTTTCTATGTTTAGACCCTAACGAATGTATTGATTTCTTCTTCGTTGGGATCAAATAATGCATTTATACCTGCATATACCTTTTTGTAAACAAGCTTGCCATTATTGCGATTTCCATTTTAGTACCAATACTCAGTTAAAGACTGATGTTGTAAAAGCAATAGTGAAAGAAATAGTACTGCAAAAAGACTATTTGCCTTCATCCAAAATCAATAGTATCTACTTTGGTGGTGGAACTCCTTCCCTCCTAGTTGAATCTGAATTAGCATTGATATTTGAGGCAATATCTCAACATTTTATTGTTAAGGAAAATGCTGAAATTACGCTTGAAGCCAATCCGGATGATATCACTTTACTAAGATTAAAGACTTGGGCCAGCTATGGCATAAATAGACTAAGCATAGGTATCCAAACCTTTGACGATGCTCAGCTCAAATTCTTAAATAGAGCACACAATGCCACAGAAGCGGACCATTGTATCGCTATGGCTAGGGATAGTGGTATTGGAAATCTAAGCATCGACCTTATCTACGCAATTCATTCCAAATCAAATGATATATGGAAGCAAAACCTTGAAAAAACCATTCAACTAGAGCTTCCACATGTTTCTGCCTATTGTCTAACGATAGAAGAAAAGACTGTTTTTGGCAGTCATTTAAAAAAGAAAAAGATTAACCCTGTTGACGATAAGTTTGCTGCTGATCAATTCGAACTATTACTTCAAACATTCGAAACAAACGGTTTGGAACAATATGAAATTTCTAATTTTGCTCGAAATGGAATGTATGCCAAACATAACACTTCCTATTGGCAAGGCGAACCCTATTTAGGAGTTGGGCCAAGTGCACATTCGTTTGATGGAAAAAGCAGGCAGTGGAACGTTGCAAATAACCCAAAATACCTCAAGAGTATATTGAATGAAAAGGTACCTTTTGAACGTGAAGTACTTAGTAAGTCGGATCAAGTCAATGAGCTAATCATGACAGGTCTCAGAACGAAATGGGGCCTTGACTTGAGCAAAATTGAATCGATTGAACCTAATTTTTTAAATATTCAAAAGGAAGAAATAGAAATCCTGCAGCGAGAAGAGAAGATTTTCTTTGAAGATGGTAAAATACTGTTAACTACGAGGGGTAAACTTTTTGCAGACGGGATTGCTGCTTCAATATTTTTAGATTAAAACAAAAAAACCGACCAAAGGCCGGTTTTTCAAAATCTATTCTTGACAAAATTTATGCCTCAGCAGCACAAACTTCATCAAACACAGCTGTAAGGTGCTGTCCGATCATATCTGCTGAACGACCTTCAATGTGATGTCTTTCTACAAAGTGAACCAACTCGCCATCCTTATACAATGCTATTGATGGTGAAGATGGAGGCATTGGGATGTGTTCACGCATTCTCTGCGTTGCGTCCATATCAAAACCTGCAAATACGGTTACCAAATTATCTGGCTTAAACTCCGAGTTGTTTACAGCTTGTAAAACACCTGGACGACAAGTACCTGCCGCACAACCACATACTGAGTTGATCACGATAAGTGAAGTGCCTTTTTGGTTTTCCATGAAATTATCGACATCCGCTGCTGTCAAAAGCTCTTTGAAGCCATTATTGGTCAATTCGGCTTTCATCGGTGCTACTAAATGTGGAGGATACATATTGTTATTATTTATATTTTAAGCTATTGAATACTACATAAATCCAAGTTCGAGCTTGGCCTCTTCGGACATCATGTCCTGGCTGTAAGGTGGATCAAAAGTAAGTTCGATGGTGACATCACTTACTTCTTTCAATTCCCTTATTTTTTCTTCTATTTCAGTCGGAATCTGCTCCGCTGAAGGGCAAGAAGGCGAGGTTAAAGTCATCAAAACGTAAACGTTATTGACAGGAAAAACCTTGATATCATAAATCAATCCTAATTCCAAAACATCTACAGGAATTTCAGGATCATATACCTGTTTAATCTGCTCTCTTACTTTTTCTTTTAACTCTGTTTCAGTCATTTTATTAATTCATTTCGTGGCTACTGTAAGCCAATGCGTACGTTTTCATTTGTTTAACCATACTTGCCAGGCCATTTGAACGGGTTTGAGCTAAATGGCTCGCCAGTCCTACTTTGGCTATAAAATATGGCTCCGAATTGAGAATTTCTTTCGGTTCATGACCAGAAAATACATTTAAAAGCATGCTCACAAGCCCTTTAACGATAATAGCCTCGCTATCACCTTCAAAAAACACTTTGCCGCCATCCATATATGCTCTTAACCACACAACGGATTGACAACCTTTTATGATATTCTCTTCTGTTTTAAATTCATCAGCTATTCCCGGTAGTTTTTTCCCAAGATCAATGATGTACTCATATTTTCCTTCCCAATCATCAAAAAGATCGAAATCTTCAATTATTTCTTCTTGTTTTTCGTCTATTGTCATACTCCTCAAACCTATTTTCGCTGCAAATTTACAACAAAAACTTCTTTACTTTTTTGATACCTGCAACTAGCAGGTCTATTTCTTCTTTGGTATTGTAAACAGCAAAAGATGCCCTTGCTGTTCCCGGAATTCCAAATCGTTGCATTAATGGCTGCGTACAATGGTGTCCAGTACGAATTGCAATCCCTTGTTGATCTAGCATTATACCAATATCCTGCGGATGAATACCATCTATTGTGAAGGAAATCACACTCACTTTTTCTTTTGCAGTTCCTACGATTTGTAAGCCCTCTATCTCACTTAGTTTTTCAGTTGCATACGCCAAAAGCTCATCTTCATATGCTCGGATGTTCTTTTTGCCTAGTTTATTGATATAGTCAACAGCATTTTTAACTGCAATTACGTCTGCTATGTTCGGTGTTCCAGCCTCAAACTTATAAGGCAAATCATTGTAGGTAGTTTTTTCAAAAGTTACTTCTTTGATCATTTCACCACCGCCTCTCCAAGGGGGCATAGCTTCTAGCACATCTCTTTTACCATAAAGCACTCCCATTCCTGTAGGGCCAAAAAGCTTATGAGCTGAGAAAACATAAAAATCAACGTCTAGTGCCTGTACATCTATATCTAAGTGGGAAGTAGCCTGAGCACCATCCACGATAACCTTCGCTCCTATTTTATGAGCCTTTTCAATAATCTCGGCAACTGGATTTATTGTCCCTAGCGAATTTGAAACATGAACAACAGAAACAAGTTTGGTTTTCTCGTTCAGCATTTTATCAAATGCCTCCATATCCAATTCACCACTATCGCTAATTGGAATTATCTTGAGTACACATCCTTTTTCTTCGCATAGCATTTGCCATGGAACAATATTGGAGTGATGCTCCATTGTACTTATGATGATTTCATCCCCTTGCCCTATAAATTTCCTTCCATAAGTATTGGCTATCAGATTGATACCATCGGTAGTTCCATATGTAAAGATTACTTGATCAGTACTTTCAGCATTAATAAATTCTTTTAGAGACTTTCTGGAGTCCTCAAAAGCAGAAGTAGCTTTCTCGGCTAAAAAATGAATTCCTCTATGTATATTGCTATTGTAGTCGCCATAATAATGCGACAAAGCATCTAAAACCGTTTGAGGTTTTTGGGTTGTGGCAGCATTGTCAAAATAGACCAAAGGCTTACCATTCACACTCTGATGAAGTATTGGGAAATCTTTTCGTATTGCTGCTATATCTAAACCTTGCATTCAAAATTAGTATTGTTCGGTAAAAGAACACATCAACATATTTATAAGTTTGAGTAATGTGTAATTTCGTAGAATATTTAATTCATTTAGTAATATGAAGCATAATTTAGAGGAAATGTTTATCCAAAACATCTTGCATTCTTTTGATGAAAACTTGATTTGGATCGAAATAGCTGCCTCGAAACTCAGCGAAACTGATATTTGGGAAAAACCCAATGAACAGAGCAATAGTATTGGTATACTTTGTCAGCATTTGAGCGGAAATATCACTCAATATATCATTGCTGGTCTTGGAAAAACACCTGATAAAAGAGCACGAATCTATGAATTTCAAAATACGCCCCAATTTTCTAGCTTAAGTCCTTTAGACCTATTGAAAAGCACTGTGGAAAATGCAAAAAGTGTAATTTCTGAATTAGACTTTACAGTTTTATACGAAGAAATCGCTGTACAAGGAATTAAAATGACGGGATTTCAAATCTTACAACATGTCACTCAACACTTGTTTTACCACAGTGGTCAAATAGTGTATCTTCGTAAATTATTGAAAAACCAAGACTTGGATCTTTATGCTGGTAGAGATCTAAACAAATTGAATTGAGTCAAAATGATTATTAGACAAGCCAATAAATCAGATTTAGCCGAAATAAAAGCAATCCTCAACGACAATATTGCAAATACAACGGTCAATTTTGACTATGGTCTAAAGGACGACACCTACATGCAATCGTGGTTCAGTTATAAGCTGGAACACAAATTACCTATCGTCATTGCAGAAATAGATGGAAAGGTTGCGGGATATGCATCATATGGTCCATTTAGGCCTTGGGATGGTTATCGTTTTTCTATCGAACACTCTATATATACTCATAATGACTTCCAGCGAAAAGGTGTAGGAAAGGCATTAATAGAAACGCTCATTCAGCAAGCAAAAAAAAGCGGATATAAAACTATGATAGGCTGCATAGATGCAAAGAATATCAATAGCATACACTTTCATCAGAAATTTGGTTTTGATATAGTGGGCAAGTTCAAGGACATTGGGTACAAGTTTGATACTTGGCTGGATTGTGTTTTTGTGCAGTTGATACTGCAGGAATAGTCTCTGTTTTTATAATAAAGCAATTTGAATTGAGATAAATTCGTAAGTAAATCAAGATATAAAATCCCCGTCAAAGAATAGCAACACATATACTAAAGGGCAGCATTTGCAAAAAAATCGTCACGGAGCAGTCTACAATTATATCAGCTTTTACTTTGTAAATTCTATCTTTTAAACCTATTCGAGAATTACTGGCGTCCGAGTAAATTTTAATATGAGCAAAAAGCTGCCAAATTCTGCTTGAATGGATGCTTTTTCTTCGAACTACAAAACTACCCCCTCTTTCTACTCCGTTCGCTTTCCAGCGGGGAATTCATTTTTGCGAATCGTCGCACCGTTCAAAAAAAACGAACTGCAGCGGCAGACCGTCAAAAAAAACTGCACCGCACGGGTGGCCCCGCCTGTAAACTCACACGTTCAAAATTCTGATAACGAATGTGTTCTAAATTAATAACGTTACTTAAGAATTTTGCTCGTGCTCAGGCAATACAGGCTGATATAAGGAATTCATTTTGTCAATTTTCTTCTCGGACGCTAGTATTAGAGAATCTATTTCCTATTCGCATTTAAGCCTAATTCAAAGAGTTTTAGGAAATTGTTCTATTCAAATAAAATAAAAAGAGGTCGATCAGGATTATTATTCCTGATCGACCTCTATTAGCATTGTAGCTAAATTTACTTGGTTTTAACTATCCTTATAGGCACACAGAGTGATACAGTACAACTTGAACAACTTGCAGGCGGTGTAATTGCTACATCAGTACTACAATTATTTACCTCATCTTGAAGCGTAATTGTAAAAGAACCACTTGAAATATCAAAACTTCCTGTTTGTCCGCTTGGTTGACCTACACTTCGGCCAGTGATATTAAGACCATTACCCGACATAGAATAAGTATTTCCTAATGCTCCAGAAGGTGTAAAACTAAATGAGAATTTATCGTCAGTTGGAATATCATCAGTACCATTATTATCACAAAGTGTTACAACGCTCGGTACACTTATACTTTGATTCACCACTACATTGAATGTATCCACTGCTGTACAACCGCTTGCAAATGTGGCCAACAATATATAATTACCACTATTTGATATAGTAGCCGAATTGATATTTATAGAACTCGTGGATAAATGTGATCCATTAGGTAAAGTCCATAAATAGCCAGTGATCGTACCTGTGCTAGAACTTGAAGTTAGATTTATATTACTGCCAGAACATAAGCTGTCCGTGCCTGCGATGGTGACTTCAGTTGTAACGCCACCTTGGACAATAAAGGGACAACATAGACCTGTTACACAACCAGTTTCGTTATTAATATCAACTGTATATGAGCCAGGTAGAAGTACGGTTAATGTATTATTTACTTCTCCTGAAATTGGTGCTCCGTTTAAATTCCATTGATATGAAGTAAATCCTGATGCAACGCTCAATGTTAACGAATCTCCTAAGCAAATATCGAACGGTACGCTAGAGCATGCCAGTGCATAGTCATCTTCACTAATAACTCCATTTCCTGGAGTAGAGTCAAGATCAGTTTGATCCGAGCCTGTAACTTCCGCTGAATTGGAGATTACTCCTGAGCCTACAACTTTTACCGAAATACTTAAGGTAACAGTATCTATAGTAGACATCACACTCGCAATGTCCCAAATTCCAGTAATAGGATCGAAACTAGTGCCAGCAAATGCTGAATGACTCACGTATTGTGTTTCCACAGGAAGCTGGTCAAAAACCGTAACACCAGTAGCTGGAATACTCGGAGTTTCATTCACAAGGGTTAGCGTATATATGAGCGTATCACCAATTGCTGCCGTAGATGTATTAACCGTTTTCTTAAGATTTAAGTCAATACTACATGCTACAGGATCACATGGGTTGTTGGGATCACTCTCTGAGGCGTCAATTCGTCCATTACTGTTTAAATCCTCTGCTCCATCTAAATAGCCATCACCATCTGTGTCCGAAACGAGTGGATTTGTTTTAGTCAAAGGATCGCTGTCTGGAATGAAAATGGAGGGGTTGGTATATTTATTAGGAAAAGTAAGACCTATCTCGGTACCGTCCTGAATACCATCATTATCAGAATCAGCTAACAAGGGATTGGTTGGAGCAGTTAATGGTGTACCACCAAAAATTTCAACATAATCGGATAAGCCATCATCATCTGTATCACCGTCAAAAGGATCCGTGAAGTAAACAGTTAACTCTTCCACGTCCGTTAGCAAGTCATTGTCATCGTCTAAGTCGCAATCATCGGGAATACCGTCACCATCATTGTCTTGTAAATCATTTCCAACGCACTTATCTAAACAGTCGTAAACACCGTCTCCATCAGCATCTGTAGCAGTATATGCATAATATACCTTCATACTAGCCAATACGCTAAGCGTAGCACTTACTGTCAACCTAATTTCGTCGAAACTCGATGATGTTTTAAATGATAAGGTTTGAATTGCAGAATTACTCAATACGCTTGCTGAAACTAAAGAATTGTTTGCAGCAAAAGACTGTTTTAGTACCCCACTTTCGTAGGTTGAAATTTGAATATTAGCAAGTGCAGCTAAAGATAGAATACCAGATGAAGGTGAAATTACAAATCCGGCCTCGGTACCTGCTGGTTTACTACTGCCTGTATTTACTGCTATAGATCCACTAGAACCTAAGCCTACAGTTTGTGTAATAGTTGCAAATAGTGTAGTGTCGTTATTAATTACATTAGATTGACTACTTACAGAACAAAAGGCACAAATTCCACTAATACCTGTTCTACTACTCACTACAGTGGCTCCAGATGATGCTTTTGCTGCGACTATACAATTGCTTGGGCAACTTGTAGGTTCTTCAAAGGCATAATAAACTCTAACCGTAGATAATAATGATAAAGTACTGCTTACAATAATTTGAATTTCATCAAAATCCGAGGTTGCCGTTATTCCTATTTTCTGAAGCTTGTTGGAACCACTTAATAAACCTAATGATACCAAGCCACTTGCCGTGGTACCGGATTGAACGAGTACGTTGTTCCTGTAAAGATTTATTGTCAATCCAGCTAACACATCAGCACTGAGAATTCCACCGGCGGGCTGAATAACAAAACCTGCTCTGTATCCTGATGGATACCGATAGGTAGAGTCTTTGATAGAGAGTGCCGACCCACCTCCTATCAAAGCAACGCCTGTTTGCAATTCCGCATAATTACTCAAGTTACCATCTATCGAATTTATAGATGAAGCAACCCCGCCAAGTAGATTTATTCCAGCCGTTCTCGACTGATTAATGAATACTCCGGCTCCCACAATGGGGTCGGAACATGTTCCATTATTTTCTAGTGTTTGTCCATAGGTTGACACTGAAAAAAAGATTTGTAAAAATAGGATTGTTTTGAAATATCGTAACATAGCATTTAAAGATTTATATAAAAATGTGAACCACAATTCGCATACCTACCAGATGCCAAATACCAAAGTTTGAACTGTTGGAATATAGAAATGAACGCAGGGATAAAATACTAGTGTATATAAATTTATCATGAATATTTTGGAGTATATATTCACAACAAATCCTAGTCATTATGGATAAATATTTATGAGATTAGAATTTGAAAAATAAACATTATTAAGCGGTAGCATTTCAATTGCTTAAACGTTTAAATAGATTTCCAGTCTATATTTTATTTGGATGAAGCTTTTCTTTAACTTAACTTTTCATCTTGAAATGAGCTAATACTTATTTCAAATTCCTGTCCCATGAAACTATAAACTTACAGCACATGAAGCATTTTAATTTTAATGCAAAAGACCCAACTACGTTCTGGAAAAATATTCTGCAACACCATGAAGTTTCTTCTACTCTTAATGAATTCGATTTAAACGAAAAATTAGGATTTGGTCATTACAGATATAAGAAGATTGCTTCCAATATTCAATACATTCAGTTTCATATTAAACTGAATGAACCCATACTTTATAATTTCAAGGTAAGTGAATATGCGAAGAATTATAAGTTAATATTGTTCCACAAAGGCTCTTCAAAATCTGTTCGATTTCTAAATATCGATGCCAAAGAGAACTTTGAAAAGAATGTGTTTCAAATTGACAAGTTTGAAAACGAAAGAACTACCCATTCATGCCATCTCTTGTCCCAATTTAGTGACGTGCCGGACTTCGTAATTGAAAAAGATGAAATCTGCACATTTCATTTATTGTTTTTGGAACAAGATTGGCTCAATGAACTACTTCCAGATAATATAAATCTGAATTTTTATAAGCCTGTATATAATAAGGATGCCACTTCAGAAATTATTGGACTCAATAGAGTTGTTTGTTTCGATAAGTTGTTCAATACGCTCAATACATTTCGTGATAACCTTCACGATAATAAACTGGATAAGCTGGCCGACCTATTCAAAATACTTGGAGACTATTTTTTCGTAGTTAAGTTTCTCAAAGATTCTCCAGCACTAAAGAGTGCTAATATTGATGTAAAAGACTTCAAGAAATTAATTCTCATTGAGCGAAAGCTTAATCAAATTATCTATTCAAGCCCGCCTTCACTGAAAACTCTGTCAGAAGAATTTGGAATATGTAAAACTAAAATGTGTCTAGATTTTAAGGAATTCTATGGAAAGGGAATTCTAGGCTATTACAATGACCTAAAACTAAACGCAGCAAAGGAGCTTCTAACGAGTAGTAGAGACAATATGAAAGAAATATCCGATACGCTCTCATTTTCTAGTCAAAGTAACTTCAATAAGTGGTTTAAGAAAAATACAGGAACTACTCCCCGACTTTTTAGAACTAGTCCAAAATTAAATTATTCCTTTACTACTTGAAGCCTTTTTGAGTCGTAGCAAATGCTCACTTGACAAGCGATCTCATCGAAAGAGATACGGAATTGACGCAAAAAGCTTGAAAAAGGCATAAAAAGAGGCTGTCTCAAAAGGGCAGTCTCTTTTTTATAGATTTTTTTGTAACTTCAGTTATGAAAAAAGGAGTCAAAAAGAAGCCTGTATTTAAGGATTATGATCCTTATCAGCTATCCCTTCTTCCTCCATCGTTAAATGAATTAATTCCCGAAAATCACGTGGTTCGATTGGTACAAAGAATCATAGATGAGATAGATATTGATTCATTATTGCAGAAGTATTCTGGAGGCGGAAGTTCATCATTTCATCCACGAATGATGTTAAAAATTATTATTTACGGCTATATCAGCAATATTTATTCCTCTCGAAAAATAGAAGAAGCCGTCAGTTCAAACATTCACTTCATGTGGCTTGCTGGCATGCAGCGACCAGACCATAATACAATAAACCGATTTAGAACGGATAGATTGAAGTCGGTATTGAAAGAGGTTTTTGGTCAAGTCGTTTTACTGATGGCAGATCAAGGACTGGTAGATTTAAAGACGGTTTATGTGGATGGAACCAAAATAGAGGCCAATGCCAATAAATACACTTTTGTATGGGGCAAGTCTATAAAGCGGAATACAGAAAGGATAAAAGAACAGCTTAAAGACCTTTGGAACTATGCCGAAAAGGTAGCCTCCGAGGAGATGAAAGATAACTCGCCCACTATTTTTGAAAAGATAGATTCTCAAAAAGTAGAACAGACTATCGGGCAAATCAATCAAGCCTTAAAAGGCAAAGAAGTAGATCCGAAAGTGAAGCAAAAGCTGAATTATGCAAAGAACAATTGGCCAAAGAATCTAAAGAAATACGAAGTTCAGCAAAAGCTGATGGGTGATCGAAACTCCTATTCCAAGACAGATCCAGATGCCACTTTTATGCGAATGAAAGACGACCACATGCTCAATGGTCAGCTAAAAGCGGGCTACAACTGGCAGATAAGTACTTGTAATCAATGTATTCTAAACTACGACATCTACCAATATGCCAACGATGTATATACCTTACCACTCCACCTAGAAACCTTCAAAGAGCTCTATAAAAAATTACCAGAAGAAGTGGTGGCCGATGCCGGCTATGGCTCGGAAGAAAACTATCAATATTTAGAGAACAATGAACTTGAGGGCTATGTGAAATACAATTACTTCCATAAAGAGCAAAAAGCCAAAGGGAAGATAAAGCCTGAAGATGCCTTCAAGTCAGAGAACCTGTATTACGATTCGGAGAACGACTTTTTTATCTGTCCGATGGGTCAAAAAATGGAGAAAGTCTATGAAAAAACAGAGAAAAGAAAATCTGGATACCAACAACAAATAAGCTTTTATCAAGCAAAAAACTGTGACAATTGCCCATTGAAAGGAGCCTGCCACAAAGCCAAAGGAAATCGACTTGTCCAAGTCAATCACAATGCAAAAAGATTAAAAGACAAAGCACGACAAAAGCTACTAAGTCCAGAGGGAATAAAACATCGCTCCCAAAGGCCAGCAGATGTGGAAGCAGTCTTTGGAAACATCAAGCAAAACAAAAACTTCAGAAGATTTATGTTAAGAGGAAAAGAAAAAGTCCTCATCGAAACGGGCTTGCTCGCCCTTGCACACAATATCCAAAAAATGGCTTCATAAGGGCTATTTCGGCCTCATTTTAAACTCCCCGCACCAAAACCAGAAGAGATTGTCACAAGAATTACACTTTTATTCAAAAAAGAAGGCTGACCCACGTTTATAATGAGACAGCCTCTTTACTTTTTGAACTATATGTAATTACCAATTAGAAATCATTTGATTGACATCATCTTTGGTCTTTCCTAGCTTCTTCTCTAGTCTTCCTACCAATTCATCTTCTTTACCTTCTTCGTAAATCAAATCGTCGTCGGTAAGTTCTGCATATTCTTGCTTCAATTTACCTTTAATTACGTTCCAGTTTCCGCTGATTTTATTTTTTAAGCTATTCATTGTTTTGTGTGTTTATGGTGAATAATAAATTACAGTTAATGACTTAAAAATGCCGTTCCAACTTTATTATCACACTTTTAAACCCCAAAAACCACTAATACATTATTAAATACATAGGGACTGTAGAATTTTCGGGAATTCTTGAAACAGATTTTGAAATAAAAAGTGGGATCCGTTGGTGAAAACCAAGAAACCCCACTTTATTTATAAAACGCCTGAGTTTTCTGTTTTTGAGGAGATTCTTAGTCCAGAATTTCCAATTGGATTTCTCCCAAACTACTAAATTGAAGATTTACCTTGGCTGATCCAGTTACAGTTGGGTTGGCATACATTGACCCAGTAATAACGACATCTCCCTTTTTAATCATCAAACCGTATTTGGGCAACATATTTACTAAAGCATTAAGGGCATTTAGGTGCCCGCCATAAATTCTGCTTGAAACTCCTGAGGCTGCTTTTTCACCGTCAATAAAACACTCCACAGCTTCCTCTGCAACATTAAAGTCTGCAAAATCAATCTTTGTATTTCCCAATAAAAAACCAGCTTGCCCTAAACCAAAAGCCAAAACATGATTTGTATTAGCCGTTTCAGGATTATTGTCAATCCCTATTGCGTTTGACTGTGCAAACTCAATGGCTCCAACTGCGTAATCAATTCCGTTTTTAAGCTCTTCAATGGACGTCACTCCATTTGGAAAGTCTTGTTTGAACACGAAACCAACTTCTCCTTCTATCATCACTTCGCTTCCAGGAAACTTTTTGATCGATATTTTATCGCCGGGGAAGTGCTCATTCGCCTTGAGCATGTAACCCATCAATGGATCAAAACTAGCACTATCACCTACTGTACCACCCATTTTCCAACCTGCCAAAACAGCTCCACCGTCCAATTCTTTCTTTAAAACTGCCAATTGGAGTTCTGCGGCCTTTTCTCTCTCTAGATCGGGAAAATTGCGAGATAGGTAATCAGTCTTTATATTTTGATTCCTAAAATGGAGGAGCGAATCAACTGTGACTTCTGTTTCTGTCATTTCAGTATCATTTTTATTGGTTTGCTCGCCGCAAGACATCATGAATGCTGCGAAAGCGAAAATCCATACATTTTTTAACATCATATATACATTTTTCATTTTCTTAAAATACTTGTTTTACCAATCTACTACTGAGCCATCACTTGGATCTAATGGTTCTGGGTTTCTCCAGTTGTGATCCAGCTTGTCAGATATTTTGTTTTCATCCAACTCTATTCCTAAACCTGGACCAGTTGGAATCATTAAGTGGCCATCCTTCTCTAGTTTGAAAGGAGTTTTCAAGTATCCTTCTCCTAAAGAAACTTGCTCTTGAACAAGGAAATTAGGAATACTCGCAGCCAATTGAAGTCCAGTTGCTAAAGAAATAGGCCCCATAGGATTGTGAGGAGCTATTTGAGCATAATAGGCCTCTGCCATACCAGCTATAACCTTAACCTCTGAGATTCCACCAGCGTGGCACATATCTGGTTGTAGAATACTTGCGGCCCCTTTTTCTAAAATTTCTCTAAAGCCCCATTTTGTAAAAATTCTCTCACCAGTTGCAATCGGTAAATAAGTACTTCTTGCGATATCGGCTAAGACATCAATATTTTGTGGTTGACAAGGTTCCTCAATAAACATAGGCTGATATGGCTCAAGCTCCTTAATAAGAATTTTAGAAGTTTGAGGAGAAATATTACCATGAAAATCTATTCCAATATCCATAGCATCTCCACCTACTTCTCGTAATGCCGCGAAGTTTTCTACCGCATGTTTAATGAATTGAGGATTTTCTACCGCTCTTGCTGGGCGATCTTTCGCAACACCAGTTTTAATAACAGTATAACCTTCTGCAACTCTTTGTCTCATTTGCTCTGGAGTGCTCGCTCTTCCATAAATACGCACTCTGTCTCTTGTAGGACCACCTAAAAGCTCATATATGGGTACGTTCAAAAGTTTACCTTTTATATCCCACAAAGCATGGTCTATTCCACTCAATGCACTCGTAAGGATTGGACCTCCTTTATAAAAAGAATGTCTATATATTGCCTGCCAATGATGTGTCACATCTCTAGGATCTTTTCCAATTAGGTATGGCTCTATTTCTTTAATAGCAGTCTGAATTGTCAACGCTCTACCTTCCAATAAGGGTTCTCCCAGACCTACCACACCCGCATCTGTATGAATTTTGAGAAAAATCCATCTTGGTTTTATCAAAAAAGTCTCAAGTTTTGTGATTTTCACCTTGGTTCTGTCTTTTGGAAAAACCTTTAGCTCTGGTTTCGCAAAGCTTGTTCCTGGAATGGACATTGCTCCCGCTAAACCCAAGGAAGCAAGAACTTTTCTTCTCGACATTCCGACTTTGTTGTTGTTCATATCGTCGTTTGTCATTTTATAGATTGTATTTAAATATTTAAAATTAGTTTTCAACTCAGTTCTGCTAGTGACACTTTACCTGCCTTTTTGGTCAATAGATGAATGATCAGCCATGCCACCAAATAGGTAAATCCGCAAATGGTAAATAATATGTTGTAACCTGCCTCAATGTTTCCAAGGGCTTTATACTTGTCCAGTAAACCACCAATGAGCATAGGGAAGAGAATACCTCCAAGTGCACCTGCCATTCCACCTATTCCTACTACTGAGCTTACAGCTTGTTTAGGAAACATATCAGACGGAAGCGTGAAAACATTGGTCGCCCATGCTTGATGCAAAGCCACTGCAAAACTGATTAAGCCAACAGCAACCCACACATTTCCTGCAAACTGGATAAAGATGACAGAGAGTTCTAGAATGGCAAAGATTAGCAAAACTGTTTTTCGAGCTTTTATGGTTTCCCAACCTTTTTTGATCAAATAAGAGGATAAATACCCTCCACCAATACTTCCAACTGAGGTGGCAGTATAGATTATCATTAATTCAACACTGAATTTTTTAAGATCTAACGCGAACGTGGATGCGAAATAGGAAGGCAACCAGAACAGGAAAAACCAATATATAGGGTCAATGAGACCTTTACCAGTAATGTACGCCCATGTTTGTGGGTAAGAAAAGAGCTTCGACCATTTCACTGGGTTTTTGTCTTCTTCTGTTTCAGTTTCTTCTTGACCAGAAGTAATGTATTCAAACTCTTCTGCTGTCAATTTCTTTTGCTTGGAAGGAACTTGGTAAAGCCACAACCAGAAGATCAACCATACAAAACCTAAAGCTCCTGTGAACCAGAAAACCTCATGCCAACCATAATTTGCTAGTATAGGAGGAACCAAAATGAGGGCTATCACCACTCCTACGCTAGTACCAGCGTTAAATATCCCCGTAGCTAAAGCTCTTTCTTTTTTAGGGAACCATTCGGCGACGGTTTTTGCAGCTGCAGGATAGTTACCTGCTTCTCCTAAGCCTAAACCTACTCGTGCCACTCCAAAGCCAAATGCACTTCTGGCGACGGCGTGAAGCATCCCAGCAACACTCCAAAATACAACTGTGGAAGAATATCCTTTTCTTGTACCTATTTTATCGATTAACCAACCAAAGAAAAGTAAACCTATTGCGTAGGCTGCAGTAAATGCCATTACTATCCTTGCAAAATCGGTTTCTGTCCAATCAAACTCCATTTCTAATACAGGTTTTAATAAACCTATAATTTGCCGATCCAGATAGTTAATAGTAGTTGCGAAAAAGAGTAACATTACTATGATCCACCTATAATTCTTAATTTTCATTAGCGTATTAGTTTTGAGTTTTTAGAATGTATTTTTCAATATGTTCATGTAATCCTGTCCAATTTTTATTAGCAATTAGTTTTTTGTCAAAAAGCTGACTACCAATCCCATAACCTACTGCTCCAGCAGCTTTGAATTCATGGATATTTTCCAAATTCACTCCGCCAGTGGGTAATAATTTGATTTGTGACAAAGGACCTTTTAAGTCCTTAATGAATGATGGGCCTAAAGTTGTTGCAGGAAATATCTTGATAACTTTTGCTCCCCAGCTCCAAGCAGTATAAATCTCAGTGGGCGTGTATGCACCTGGAAATATAGGTATCTCCATCTCCACACATTTTTCTATGACAGCTTTTGATAATATTGGAGTTACAATAAACTGAGAACCAGCTTTTAAAGCCCTGTCCAATTCCGTTACATTACAAACTGTACCAGCTCCAATATTCATTTGTCCATTGCTATTTTCAACGCCGTAAGAAATCATTTCTTCAACACCAGGAGTGTTCATTGTAATTTCTAGGTTGGTAAGGCCCACTTTCTTGCATATTTCGAAAACTGACTTGAAGTCTTCGAAAGCTATATTTCTAAGTATGCCTACAATGGGAACCTGTTCAAACAATTCCCACGAAAACGATTTATAGTTCATTTAGTTTTTGTTATGAATTTTGAATATTTCTGATTGACCAACTATTGTTGACTTTATTAGGATATCATCTGCTACAAACTCTGTTCTACTTGCAATACCCAAAACCTCGATGGCTTTTTTGTACAGCATGTTCATATTTTCGCCACCGCACAGAATAATTGGTCGCTGATCAGATGACTCACATACATTCATAAGCTCCTCCCCGATCAATAAACCACTTAAATAGAATGAATTATCTGGCTTGTCCATTTCCTTGAAAATGAAGTTTGTTCTTACTTTGAATAGATTGACCAGCATGCTGCTGTCTTTTGCATCCAAAACTCCTTTTGAAAAAGCTTTAATCGTACTCGCTGTCCAGTCGTTTTGGGCTTCTTTTGTAATTGAGTTGCTCAAAATACTGTGCTCTGAGAGGATTTGATAAAGCTCACCAGTCAGGTAGGTTTGAAAGTGGTACATCTTGCCTTTTTTTACGAAACAATGTTTAGAATGCGTCCCTGGCAATATGATTATCGTTTCCTGATGCTGATCAAAGTCCATTAAATGTGCTAATCCTAAGATTTGGACCTCTTCTCCACGCATAACATCATGCTTATCTCGCAAGCCAGAAACTAATATGAGTGGGTTGGGGAACGAAGAATTTTTCTCAAATAGCTCAACATCTAATCCCCTACCGTCTTTTATTTCGAATGGCAACTGACCGTAAGGCAGCTCCTTCATCCCAATAGTTGAGGATGCCATTCCTGATATTACAATGGTGAGTTGATCTATTTCGAAATCAACCTTGCTCTTCAATAAAGCGAGATTGTTTTTCACCACTTCACTGAAAAACTCGAACCGTTTATTTTCATTCACCAAACTCATATTTGTTGTAGCAATTCCATCGGCACTCATTACCTCTGCTAAAACCGTATTGGTAGAGCTGTCAATCACTCTCAACCGGAAGAAACTTGTCCCCCAATCACAGCCTATTATCATGTTTTTATAGTCTTTCATTTATTTAAATTGTGGTTATTTAGTATTTTCTAAAATTCAATTGCTCGATTCGTCTATGGCAAAAGCCAGAAACTTTGAACCTCCCTTTAATCCATATTTAGCTCCACCGGCGGCTATCACAACATACTGTTTACCTTTAACCATAAATGTAGCTGGTGTAGAATAGCCGCCAGCCGGAAGCTTATAATCCCAAACATTTTTACCTGTTTTAGTGTCTATTGCTCGTAATTTTTCATCATAAGTAGCTCCTATAAATAGTAAGCCACCTGCAGTAACCACAGGTCCACCATGACTTTCGGTGCCTGTAATAGGGAATCCTTTTTCCATTAGCTCTGGATATTCCCCAAATGGAACAGTCCATAAAAATTCGCCAGTATTCATGTCAATTGCATTTAGATTACCCCTGGGTGGTTTGATAGCTGGGTAGCCATCCCAATCCAAAAATTGATTATTCCCGTTATTTAAATAAGGTGGATTGTAAGGAAATAGCTTTCCCTCTTCTGTTTTTATATGCTCGACTTTATGAACATCAAACCTCTCAGATTCTTTACCCAAAAGAAAGTCAACTATCTGCTGTCTGTCTTCCAATTTTAGGTGTTGAAAAGAAGGCATTCTGCTACGTCCAGATTCAATAATCGACATGATTTGAGACTCCTTTAAGCGAGCACCTATTTTATCTAAATTGGGAAAAGCTTGATTCACAGGCCCACTTTTATCCATTCCGTGGCATGCACTACAGTTTTGATTGAATATCCGCTCTCCTCTGGAACTTCGACCACTAGCTTGTCCTTCTGAAGCTTTTTTCATCTGTATCCACCACAACATATTATTGCCATTGACGTATAAAATTCCATTAGGGTCTGTTGCGGCTCCACCCCACTCGGCTCCTCCTCCAATATGATAATACAGCGATCCTTTTTCGCTTGGCGGCATATACTTATTACCCGATGCACTGTTTTTGAACCTATCAAGCACAAAAGCATGAGATTCTGGAGTACGATCTGTTATATCTTCTTCTGTAAGTACTTGGTTAACAAATGCCTTTGGCTTAGTTGGTATGGGCTGTGTAGGCCATGGTTTTTCGCCAGGTAAGGCAGGAGAAACTGGTACTTCTATTTCTTCCACATCAAATAGTGGCTTTCCTGTATCTCTATCAAAAATGAATACAAAACCATCTTTAGTTGCCTGAGCAACCGCATCTATCTTCTTGCCATTATGAGTGACAGTAATTAGGTTTGGTGGACATGGGATGTCTTTGTCCCATAAGTCATGATGTACGGTTTGAAAATGCCATACTCTTTTACCAGTTTTGGCATCTAGGGCAATAACGCAATTGGCAAAAAGGTTTTTTCCTGGCCGTTCTGCTCCATAAAAATCTACAGATGGAGAACCAGTTCCTAAAAACACGCGTCCCCTTTTTTGATCAACAACCATTCCTGCCCAACAATTGGCCCCACCTAATTTCTTATACGAATCTTTTGCCCATGTTTCATAGCCATATTCGCCTGGACGAGGAATCGTGTTAAAAACCCAAGTTAGTTTCCCTGTTTTTACGTTAAAAGCTCTGATATTACCAGGAAGTGCACTACCTCCTTCAGAAACTGTAGAACCAATGATAAATGTGTTTTCGAAAATAACTCCAGGAGAAGTCGAACGAATACTATAATTATTTACATCATAACCCAATTCGGACTCAGTACCCAACCCTTGGTGTAAATCTACCATTCCTTTGTTGCCGAAACTTTCAATTAGTTTTCCTGTGTTCGCATTTACGGCTAATAGAAAAGAACCGACAGTATATAGAATTCGCTTATCATCCTTTTCTTCCCAATAAACGGTTCCACGCATTGCATGTAAACTCTTTTTTATTTCTGGAATTAGATATGGGTCAAACTTCCATAACTCTTGCCCTGTTGCTGCGTTTAAGGAAAAAAGTTTATGTCTTGAACTCGTCCCCAAAAGGATACCGTTAACCACTATAGGTTGGCATTGATTTGCTAATGGTTTTTCTAAATCAACCACTTCACCTGTATCATATTCCCAAGCAACTTTTAATGACGAAACATTTTCTGTGTTGATTTGAGTAAGCTCAGAGAATTTTGTTCCACCACTATCGCCACCATAGTATCTCCAATCTACATCTTGGGGATCTTTGGAAGCTCCACAAGAAACCAAGAAGAATAATAAAAAGAAGCAATAGATAGTCATTGATATTTTCTTCACGGTCTATCAATTAAAAATTCATAATTAATTGACCACGTAAACGTTTCACCCGGTTTTACCTCAATCTTAGTATATGGCTCAGGACAAGAGATGGTCGCACAAGCCCAAAATACCATATTGTTGATCGGGCGATCACTTGTAATTCGAACGCCTGCCTTGGTCTTTAGGTTTTCGATTATTATATCAAAATCTTGTGCCGTATCCCCAAAGCCTGTTACGTCATTAGAAAACACACTTTCAGAGGAAGCTAATGCCCTATTAAATGTTATAGCCTTGTTTTCTATTTTTGCAATTGTGTCAAAGCCTTTCGTTGTACCACCTGGTTTTACATCAAAAACGAAAGATGTTTTAATATTAGCATTGGTAGGCTCATTGTCGATGATGAAAAAATTATGATTGTAAACACTGGACTTTATTGTTTTGGTACCTGTATTTTTCAAACTATGACTAATAATCAAATCCGAGTTTTCTAATTTTAACTTTTTTGAATAGTCGTAAGCATACCCCATTTTCATCTTTAAACTTTGAGTAAATTCTATCTCGTCCGATTTAGATTTTATACTCCTCTCTCCTTGATTCTTAATATCATAAGTTTTAAACCTGTAGTATCCTTTTTCTTTTGGCTTAATCAACTCTCCTATTCCAATTTTTAAAAAGGTTTCGCCAATTGCAGCTTCATCATATCCGATTACAGTAAACTCTTCTACTGGACCAGTTATCGCATCATGTAAACCATATTCAAATTTTGGATTCCAAACACCAAAAAAACTGTGGCCTTTATAGTCTAATTCTGAAACCACTCCTGACCAATCAAAACGCGTACCTTGATAATAGCCAATACCCTCTTCTGGTAAGAGGATTTTTGCACTTAATTGCCCATTGGATATTACCGTACTTGGATAGTTTTGACCAAAGCAGTTAAAGGCAACAAATATTATTGCATAAAATATTTTCATTCTTAATTTCGAAAAAATGAGGTTATTAATAAATTAAAAGGTGTTTACCAGCCATGAATCGCTCCATCTGGGCTTTTCAAATATGGATGAGGGAATTTTGTTCTCTCCGAAACTTCCATGACAAAGTCAGCTTTCTTAGGATTGAATACCACTCCTAAACCTGGTGCAGGATTGAGGAATAATTTACCATCCTTGAAAAGGATATAATCTTCATTGAAATAAGCGGGTCTTTCTGGTGCTCCACCACCTAATTCCATCATACATCTTGAAGGGCTACTAGATCCTAAGACATGAACCAAAGAAGCAGTAGAAAGTGGTCCTGTAAAGTGCGGAATCATTCCTGTATAATGTGTTTCTGACAAGGCCGCAATCTTTTTTAATTCGGTCAATCCACCAGTATTGGGAAGGGTAACTCTGGCATAGTCCAATAAGCGTCCTTCAATTAATTCGTTGACATCCCATTTGTCTCCATATTGCTCACCTACAGCAATAGGAACTTTTGTCATTGCCCTCACTTGTTTATAAACAGCCTGATTTTCGCTTCTTACAATATCTTCAACAAAATATGGCTGAAGTTCTTCTAAAGCAGTACAAACTTTGATTCCATCTATTAAATCAAAACGAGTGTGTAGGTCAATTGCCCAGTTTCCTTGGCCCCCAACTGCACTATCAATACTTTTACAGAATTCAATTGTTTTTTGAACATTTTTGTAAAAATCATAAGATACATTTGGATCACTTCCTCCTGTTGGGCCAATTCTAAAACAACGTAATCCCGCCTTTAAGCAATCTTCAGCTTGACCTTCGGGCGTTGTTGCTTTTAAACCTCTAAAGCCAGTAGCATAACATTCCACATAATCTCTTGTAGCACCACCCATGAGCTCGTATACAGGGACTTTCAAAGCCTTACCTTTGATATCCCACAAAGCCATTTCTATAGCTCCCAAGGCATGTAATTTCTCTCTTCCTGGAGGATAAAACATGGTTCTGTACATGTATTGCCAAAGGTGCTCTATCCTGAAGGGGTCCTCTCCTATTATCATTTGAGCACATTGCTCAATCATATCTTTGCTTCCACCCTCGCCTATTCCTACGATTCCTCCATCTGTCTCTATTTCTACTATTCCTCTTGCTTGATTAAACAAAGGCTTGTTGTAACCAGGTGCTGAATAGTATCTTATTTTGGTGATTTTGAGCGACGAAGTTGTGGCGAAACCACTATTTAACTTAAGACCGCCAAGCAGCACTCCTGTTCCCAATATTGTGTTTTTCAAAAACGATCTTCTTTCCATTGTTATAGGGTTGAATTTTTTATCTCAAACTATTTAACTTTCATTTTAGACGACTCTTGCTGAATAAGTTTAGCTTTCATTAGCACCTGAGTTAGTGGCATTTCCGTATTGTTAATTTTGTCTATCAACACATCTACTGCCTTCACACCAAGATCTTCCAAAGGCTGTAACATGTAAGTAATGGGACAGTAATACAACTCAAAGATCTCTGCTTGTCCAAAACTCACTATTGCAAAATCATTCGGCACTTTTAATTTTAATTCGTTTATATATCTCAGTCCGTTTATGGCAAGCCCGTAGGTTGCAAACATTAGGGCGTCTGGTTTATCTTCCATTTTCAGAAAACGATCTATGGCACTTTTTACCTCGTTTTCTAAGTTTTCGAACTCAACCTCTGCCAACCAATCCTTATTAACTTTGATATTATTTTCTCTCAATGCGGACTGATAACCATTTATTCTTTCATGCATATGATGCATATCTAGTTTATAAGCTATCAATCCTATTTTATCATAACCCATTTCTATCAAATGCTCGCATCCGTCAAATGAGGCTTTGAAATTATCCGTTGCTACGAAATCAGTATTTAACTCTGGAAAATGCCTGTCCAAAAGAACCATTGGTATCTTCTTTTCTCGCAAATGCTTGATTTGCTCTTCGGAGTGCTCTGAGGCCACTATAATAAAACCATCTACCTGACGATTCATCAAAACATTAATTAAATCCCAGGCCTTTTCGGCTTTCTCATCACAACTTCCAATTATTACTGTATAGCCTTTTCGCCTTGCTTCGTCTTCTACAACTCTAGCGATGTTGGCAAAAAACGGATTGGAAATGTCTGCTATTACCAATCCGATTGTATATGTTTTGCCGCTTCTTAGACTTTTTGCTACTTGATTAGGCTGAAAATTTAGCTTCTTAGCAATCTCTCTAATTTTTATTGCTATTTCCTTACCTACCCTTTTCTCCTTTTCATTACCATTAATCACATAAGAAACGAGGGCAGTTGAAACCCCTGCTTCTTTTGCGATATCTTTCATTGAAACCTTTTTTGTACGCATGAAGTAAACTTTAATATTGATCTTAAGAAAAAAAATACTCTTTCTGTAAAATTAGTACTTAATCGTTTAAATACGGTAATAGTTAATCAATTTATGGCCTTAAGATGGTTCCATCTTCTTTTCTAACTTGCCAGTTGGACTTGGTTCCTATTGGATACTTAGCTGCTTCTTTTTCATTGATATCCACGCCCAAGCCTAAGGCTGTTACTACCACTTCCGATAGGTTCGTTTGTTCTTCCACAAGACTTACATTGATAATAGACTTGTTATTCACTTTAACACTCTGAGCTAAATAACCAATAAATGAAAATTTCAAGGTTCCGTTGGCGGGAACGTTAATTGAGTATTTCCCATTTACATCCGACATTGTTCCTTGTGTGCTCCCTTCGAGCAAGACGCTCACTCCGGGTAGGCCTCCTGATTCGCCAGAGACGGTCCCTGTAACTGCTATGGTTTGTGCCATGGCTACTGAGCCGAAAAGCAGAAACACAATTGCTAGATTAAAAAGTTTTCCTTTCTTCATAAGGTTGAAAATTTATATAGTTTAACATGAGTAAATCTTGACTTGAAGCAACTTGCTTAATCGATTAAGCACGAATCCAAAAAAATATCTTTTATTAAAAATTAATTCAGAATTAGACGTACCTCTTACCTGTCATTTCTGCTTAAGAAATTTTTAGAATTATTAATTACTTGCTGTTATTATAGTGCTCAAATATATGCTTAACCGTTTAAACAATCCAAATAATTTTTAAGATATATTTCAAATTATTATCTAAATAGTGCAAATTATGGCTCTTGAGAAATATACTTTAGTACCATAAAAACTGAAGAAAAGTAGCTTTGAAGTTATGTAAACGAATTTGAGACAAATTGACGCTAAGGAAGAATTCCAATTTTTATTGAGTCAAAAAAAAGTCCACAAAATTTGAAGCGACATAGATATATGTCAAAATTTTACAGATCTTTTATACAATATTAATTTTCAACCTTTGATTTATTACCCAATCATTTTATACTCCGAAAACCCAAAATATTCTTAAAAAATATATTTTAAAGAATATTGAGTAAGAAAATAAGCCATGATTGGGTTCAATATTTACTTAAAAGACAAAAAAAAGTCCCAAATTCTCATTTGGGACTTTTCTGATATCTTATTCAAACTTAGATTTTGGATAGCTTTCTAGCTATTTCAGCTTCCAAGTATTCTCTAATTGAATCTATTTTTATTTCTGTAATTACATCATTGGCAAATGCTAATAACTGCATTTTTATCGCTTCTGATTTAGGAATACCACGAGACTGCATGTAGAATATTGCTTCATCATTTAGCTGTCCTGTTGTTGTTCCGTGAGAACACTTAACATCGTCAGCCCAAATCTCCAACTGAGGTTTGGTATTCATTGTTGCTGAATCTGAGGTGATCACATTTTTACAGTGTTGGTACGCATTCGTCTTTTGAGCGACCTGCTGCACAAATATCTTCCCATTGAACACACCATTGGCTTTGTCCATTAAGATTCCTTTGTACAATTCGTTACTCTCACTGTTTGGTTTTCTATGATCTACAACCGTATGATTGTCTATATGCTGTGTTCCATTAGGAATGTATAAACCATACATATGCGAATTAATATACTCGCCATCCAATATCAAGTTGAGGTTATTGCGAACAAATCCACCATCTAGCGTTACTGTTGCAGAGTAGAAATAGCTCTTGTCTTTTTGATAAACCTGAGTTGTTCCTATATGACTTGATTCGTTACTCTCGCTCTGAACTTTATAATAATCCACTCTTGCATCTTGGTCTACATAAATCTCAGAAACCGTATTTACAAAAGCTTTTTTGTCCCCAAGAGTTCTGTATGCTTCAGCAATTTTGACTTCTGCATTTTTCTCAACAACAATTAGATTTCTAATAATACAACCCACATTCTCTTCTCTCACATCACTAATCATTCTTAAAATGATTGGTTGCTCCAAGGTTGTATTTGCAGGAACATGAATCACCACGCCATCATTTGCAAGGGCGGTATTCATAGCTGTGAAAGCCTCGTCAGTGTTGTTGGTGATTTCTCCGTAATATTTATTCAAGAAATCTGGTATCGCTACGATTGCTTCTTGAATTGTCATTACCTCAACCTTACCTGCTTCTATTACGTTAGACAACTCAGGATGAAAAACGCCATTTATAAAGTACAAAAGGTTTCCCTCAGCCTCTGGCAGATTTAAAGGAGCTAGCTCAGCTTTTGTGATATTACTTTTAGGGTGAAAGTTATAATCTTCACCTACAATCTTTTTAACATTTGAATATTTCCACTCTTCGTGACGAATTGTTGGAAAACCTAACTTTCCAAAATTGTCAATCGCCTCAACTCTAGTTTGATTAAAGGGTAATTCCAACTTCCCATTCAAGCCTGACTTGATCTGTTGGAATTCTTCTAACAACTGATTGAGCATATTATTTGATGACATGTATTCTTTACTTTATTATGCGTTTACTGTTGGTCCGTCTACCTCTTCCTTTATCCAATCGTACCCTTTTTCTTCAAGTTCCAAAGCCAAGCTCTTATCGCCTGATTTTACGATTCTACCATTATATAACACATGTACAAAATCTGGAACGATGTAATCTAGCAGTCTTTGATAGTGAGTTACCACTACAAATGACCTATTCGCATCTCTTAACTGGTTTACACCATCTGCAACGATACGTAATGCATCAATATCTAGTCCCGAGTCAGTTTCATCTAATAATCCAAGTGTAGGCTCAAGCATCGCCATTTGAAAGATTTCATTTCTTTTCTTCTCTCCACCAGAAAAACCTTCATTAAGAGACCTTTTTAATAAAGCATCGTCAATTTTAACCAATTTGGCCTTTTGCCTCATTAGTTTTAAAAATTGAGCTGCATCTAAAGCTTCTTCACCTCTATACTTTTTAATCTGATTGAGAGCAGTTTTCAAGAAATTAATAGTTGTAACTCCAGGAATTTCAACCGGGTACTGGAAAGCTAAAAATATTCCTTCGCCCGCTCTTTCTTCTGGAGCAAGTTCCAATAAATCTTTTCCTTGATATTCTATACTACCAGATGTTACTTCGTAGTCCTCTCTTCCTGCCAATACAGAAGCAAGTGTGCTTTTTCCACTTCCGTTTGGGCCCATGATAGCATGAACTTCACCTGGCTTTATTTCTAGATTTATGCCTCTTAAAATCTCTTTCTCCTCAATTCGAGCATGTAAATCGCTGATTTTTAACATTTTTATCCTTCTGATTTGTCAATTAAGCCGCAAAAATACGCATTAATTACTGTTAAATATATTTTGAATCATTGATATAACTTTTAAATGACTAGTAGTGTTCCTTTTGTTGGCAATATTTTAGGAATCTCTTGAAGTATCTTATTTGCTGGCTTAATTTTAATAGATTTGAAAACTTATCATCAATAACCTAAGAATACATGGAATTGCGAGTAGACAGCGAAATTACATCGCTTCAAAAACTTATCATACATAGTCCAGATAGTGGACTTGGTAAAGTAGTACCCTCCAAAGCACAAGATTGGCTTTTTGAAGATATTGTTCATTTAGAGACCATAAGACGAAAAGAATATGACGTTTACGTTAAGATTCTTCTATACTTTTTGGATCCCGAAAAAATCAAAGGACGAGTAAGCGAATTAAAGAATACCAAAGAACGCGGTTTTTTCAAACCAAATTCACCTGAGTATTTCAGTTCCGAAAACGTAATAGAGTTTGAAAACTTATTGACCAAGGTTTTGGAAGACGATCAAGTGAAAACCCAACTCGTTGCGGCTGTGTGTGCATTAGAAGAATGCTCATATAGAGAAATGCAGAGTTTCTTAAAATTTGATAACGAGGAATTAACTAAGATTTTAATTACAGGTAGTACAACAGATGGAAGCATGTACTTCCCTCCTATTCCAAACCTGATTTTTACTAGAGATATAGGCATTGTTGTAAATGATCATTTGCTTTTGAATAAACCCGCTCGTCTTGCTCGCTCAAGGGAGTCTTTGCTTGCAAAGTATGTTTTTTTCAATCATCCTTTGTTTGAAAATTCAAGAGAAAATATCATTGAGGTTGAAGAAGATGAAGACCATTTTTTATTACCCGAAAATGAGCAATACACAAGAGTAGATACATTGGAAGGCGGTGACGTCATGATGGTTGCACCAAACCATTTGTTGATTGGAATAAGTGAAAGAACGAGTGTTGAAGCAGCCAAGCAAGTAATAGCAAAGTTGTTCGAAAGGAAGGTTTTGGAAAAAGTAACCTTAATAAAAATACCTGCAAAACGTGATTACATGCACATTGATACTGTTTTTACACAGATCAAGAGAAATGTTTGGGTTGTGCTTGGTTCTATAGCAAGATCTGCTGAACGTGCACAGAGAGATTCTATTTGGGAAGAGCTGGGTCAAAGTCAAGTTGCTGAACAATTAGTTATTCACCAGTTTTTGAGAAATAAAACAAATCGACGTTTCGAAAACTTAGAAGACCTACTTATTTCAATTTCTAGAGACGACCTAAAATGTACCGAAGAAGTAAAATTTGTGTATTCGGGTAACAACGAATTTCCGTATGGTGCTAGAGAACAATGGACTGACTCCTGCAACCTATTGGTGATCAAAGAAGGCGTGGCGATTGGTTATGACCGAAATGACCGTACAAGTAAAGCTTTTGAAAATGCGGGTTTCCAGTGCTACGAAGCAAATGACCTTCTAGAACTTTTTGATTCTGGAGAGCTTGATCCTGAGACTATTGAAAATACAATTATTTTATTGCCTTCTGCCGAGCTTTCTAGGGCACGAGGTGGATCTCACTGTATGAGTATGCCAATTCAAAGAGCTAATTTCTTTTAAATATATGCAAGAGCAAATCACTTCAGAAATCTTAATGATAAGACCTGTGAGTTTTACTTTCAACTCGCAAACAGCAGATAGCAATGCATTCATGAATGATATTGAATTGGCTGATAGGCTAATTCAAAAGAAAGCTTTAGAAGAATTTGATGATTTTGTCGCTTTGCTGAGGCTAAACGACATAAATGTTAATATTTTTCAAGATACAGCTGAGCCACATAAGCCAGATAGTATTTTCCCCAATAACTGGGTTTCTTTCCACCATAGCGGAAAGGTGGTTTTATACCCGATGGAAGCAGAAAATAGACGTTTAGAAAGAAGGAAAGATATTATTGAAGCCATTGGTGAAAAATATCAAATCACAGAAATTATCGACCTTTCTAAGTTCGAAGATAGTGGTGATTTTTTGGAAGGAACTGGTAGTATAATTCTAGATCGAAATAAAAAAATCGCATACGCTAGTCTTTCAACAAGAACTAGTAAGAAGGTGTTGGAAGCTTGGAAAAAAGAAATGCCTAACTACGAGCTTGTAACCTTCACATCTAGCGATAAAGAGGGTGTACCTATCTACCATACCAATGTGATGATGTGTATTGGGAGCGATTTTGCCGTAGTATGCCTAGAAGCAATTAAAGATGACGAGGAAAAGCTACGAGTACAAAGAAGTCTAGAAAACAGCGGAAAGATGCTCATTCCCATTTCTTTAAATCAGGTATATTCTTTCGCAGGCAACATGCTTTTGATTAAAAACAGAAAAGGCGTTAAATACCTTTGTATGTCTCAAAATGCCTATAACTCTTTAGAGCCTGAACAAATCAATAGACTATCAGAACATACTAATATCATCTATTCCGATATTGCCACCATTGAAAAAGTTGCTGGAGGCTCTATCAGATGTATGATGGCTGAGATTCATTTGCCTGTGAAGTAAAACTTTATAGGAATTTAAAGTTATAGGCAAGGGAAACAATAGGTGCTCCAAAAACTGTCAATTTATATGGTTTGGCAACGAGACCTTCCGTCCGCATAAAGATTGAGTATGCATTCTTGCGGCCATATAAATTGTAAACTGTAAAAGTCCAATTTCCTTTCCACTTTTTATCTTTCATGCTTGGTTGATAAATATTCCAAGAGAAATCAAGGCGATGGTAATCTGGAATACGAGAGTTATTTCTAACCGTATAAAATGGAAAAGAAGCATCTGAGAATTTCACAAATCCCACAGGCGTTGTATAAGGACGACCAGTAGAGTATGTAAAATTAAAGCCAAAATCATGGTGTTTTCCTTGATTGATAATCATGGAAGCATTGAATGTATGTGGCCTGTCATAATTTGCAGCATACCAATTTCCAAAGTTTACGCTCTGACTAAATCCTTCTCCAGAATTAATCTTATTGAAAGACCTTGCCCAAGTATAATTTATCCATCCTGTAACTTCACCTTTCTTTTTTGAAACCATGGTTTCTATTCCATAAGATTTGTTTACCCCTTGTAATAATTCTGTTTCAGGATATGCCTGCAATAGAAAATCGGCTCCAGGTTTATAATCTATAACGTTCTGGGTATATCTAAAATAACCTTCGATTGAATACTCATAAATACCCGTTTTAGTATCCTTGAAATAACCCAAAGTGTACAAATTACTAACTTGAGGTTTGATATGTGTATCAGAGCTTTTCCATCTACTTGTAGGAATGGGTGTAGTCGTATTCGAGATAACTTGTAAATATTGCCTCATGATATTAAAACCAAACTTAAGGCTGTTTCTTTTATTTAAAGCATATCTAATTCCCACTCTTGGCTCTAAACCACCATAACTAGCCATTGTTTCACCTTTACCCACAAAAACAGAATCTATTAAATTGAAAGAACTTAACTCAGAATTTTCTCTGTAAACATTCACAAGTCCTGGCCCTAAACTTCTGTAATTACTATACCTCATTCCAGCTGAAATTGTTAGGGCATCTGAGATTTCTACTTCATCTTCAATACCTATTGCGAGTTCCAGACCTTTTTCAATAGGTGTGGCTATATTTCTAACTGCTGTACTCCCATTTGGTAATAATTCTCCAGGATTTAGCTCATAGTATGTCGCATCTAGCACTCCTTCTATTTTGTGCTTTCCAAAATAGTAATTCAAGTTGGTAGCTATTCGCTTGAAATCGATATCTTGCCTAATTTCAGGAGTTTTCCCTGAATTCAGCTCAGGCAGCAATATTGACGGCTGGTACTGCGAAGACACAAGGGTAGTTTGTAAGTTTAAGTTATTATTTATTGCCGTAAACCACTTTCCTGAGAAATTCAATGTTGAATATCGAAAATCAGTAGAAGTTGAATTTATCTCTCCTATTGATCCTAAAGATTCGGTTCTAAAAAAGTCGTAGCTATAGTAAGATGACAAGGATAGTGTGTTTTTGGAGTTCATTTTATAAAAAAGCTTCGCCGATGCATCTCCAAAATTTGCCTTTAGGTCTTTAAGCTGTTTTGAAACTAATGGCAATGCCCAATCATTGAAGGCCCCTCGTCCAGATATCATTATCCCCATTTTATCGGTGATCAATGGAATATCCATCTTAACTCTATTAGAAACAAAACTTACTCCACCTTCCATACTAAATTGTTCTAAGCTAGGCTGTGCCAATTGCACATCCATAACTGCCGATGCCCTTCCACCATATCTGGCGGGAACGTTACCTTTGTACAAGTCAACCCCAGATACAGCCTCCGATGGGAAAGCTGAAAATAGGCCAAACATATGCGTAGGATTAAATATAGGGGCATCATCCAAAAGCATGAGGTTTTGATCTGTGGTTCCTCCTCTTATGTTTACTCCATTACTTGCCTCACCCACAGAGCTAACGCCAGGGAGCATTTGAAGGCCCCGCAAAATATCAACTTCACCCATTGCTGTTGGGATTTTTCTAAGTGTCTTGATATTGAGTGAGCTCACACCAAGAATGGGGCGTTTTAAGTTTTGAGATGCTTTAGCTGCAACTATCACTTCGCTCAATTCATTAGATATTTTATCCAAAACTATTGTTATCGTCGTATCTCCTTTAAAGTTTATAAACCCCCTAGAAGCTCTATATCCAACGAATTTTGTAATAATTGCAAAATCACCTACTGGAACATTGAATTCAAATTGACCTTTACGGTCAGTGGCAACTATCAAACTCTTGTATGATAACATTATAGTAGCTCCAGGCATTGGGTTTCCATCGGTAGAATCTATTACCATACCAGACAAACGAAAAGTTTGCTGTGCTGATACCTGATCGCTTAATACCAGTAAAAGACCAATAATGATTATGCTTAAATAATTTTTCATCTATTCGTTATGGTGTTAGTCAAAAAGAAATCCTGTAGGTTTTGAATTGGTTCTGTATCTACCATTAAGACATGGTGATAATGGAGGCCTGTCTGATGGAATAGTAGGCAATGGCTCTTGATATATCAATCTCCCACCAAGCAATCCCAAAGGCTTAAATCCTCGTGAAAACATATCAGATCTATCAATCCAATATCTTTGTTTTTTCATTCCACTTACCAAGAAGTATCCAGTTACTACCTCGTCTTTATTTAGGCTTTTTATGTTCCCTTCAAGTGCCGCAGGAGGTGTATCTGCCAGTCCTCCTGTATTTTGACCTTGTTCAACTAAAAGTTTTAGATAAGCATATCCATCTCTAGAAATTGATTGTTGCTTTATTTCAATTAAGCCGCCTTTTTCGTGGTAGTAGGGTATTTTTGCAATTTCTCTGTTCTGAATTGTAAGACCATCAACAAAAACATCGCTTTGAGTATTTACTTTATCCGATCTAAAAATCTGCCAACAAGGTGAATCGCATATATAATCGTAAATTACATTTCTTCTTTTTAGCTGAGCATCTTCAACACACTTTCCTGCAGGCAATGGATCTGTGTAAAACATTCCACCTTCGCAAGTTGCACACGCATATTGCCTTTCATACAAAATCCAAGACCACATATAATTGTTCCCTAGTCCAACAGGATCTTTGGTTTCTATATAGATAGTATTTCCTGGTACAATATTTCCATTAACTTCAGGGCCTTGATCTTCTGTTGTTTGGTAAACTCTTTCAATCGGAACTACGTCAATTAATATTTCAGACTTTGACTTATAGTTGTTTCCTTCTTCAGTTGTAAATTCTAATGAATATGTAGCACCCACTGTTCCTTTAAAACCTTTTGGAGGAACAAAAAAACCAGTTTCGGTTTCAGTAAACTCAATTCTATTTGTCTCATTTTCTAAAACACTTACTTTAGCATTTTTTAATGTTCGAAAAACGCTAGAGTTACCACCACTAGGAATTGCTTCTTTTAAACTAACATAGGTTTCATCTTCAAGATCAGTCAAAGTCCCTTCTACAATTAAAAGTTTTAAATCAATATCGAAATTAGTTTCGAATGGTTCAATACACGCAATTAAACAACTAATTACAAAAAGTACAGCTCCTATTTTATAAGTAAATCTTTTCTTCAAATTAAGTTTATTAACATGTTTAAAATATAAAAGCATCTGGTTTAACATCTGTTCTACTTGGTGAGGATAAACATGGTGCCAATGGAGGTCTTAAGTCCAAAGAAGGTTCAGAGTTGGTAAATCTACCTTTTAGTAGGCCATAAGGTTGAATTTCGAGCTTTTCTACATCACTTCTATCGATCCAATAGGAGTAAGTTGCTGAATTAGCAACTAAAAAGAAACCGCCAATTGCTTCCTCTGGGTTATTCATATTTTTAAGATTGCCTACAAGAGCCGCCGGTGGAGTATCGGCAAGTCCTCCAGTATTTTGACCTTGATTTATTAATAATTTCAAATACTTGTAAGCCTCTTCACTCACGAGTTGTTGCTCTACAATTAATAAACCACCAGTTGGGTTGTAAAAAGGTATTTGTGCGATTTTCTTTCCAGTAATTGTTAAACCATCAGACAAGAAGTCACTTTGGGCAAGAATTTCTTGTGAGCGGTAGATATCCCAACATGGTTTATCGCAAGAGTAATCATATGTTGTATTACTTTCTTGTAAAGCTACATCAGGAAGACATCTTCCCTCTGGACGGGGATTTTCGAACCATTTTCCTCCAAAACAAGATGCACAAATATTCTGTTTCTCATAGTTTTTCCATGTCCACAAATAATTATCACCCAGACCAGAAGGGTCTTTAGTGTCTAAATATATCTCAGTAACTGGACCAGTTTTACCAATTCCAATTCTACCTTCCAAGTTTGTTTTTTGGTAAACTTTATCAATTGGAGGAACACTTCTTAATTTTTGTGGATCTGAAATTAGGACGTCTCCGTTTGCTAAAACTACTTTTAAGCTATAAACTTTTCCTATTTCGCCTGAAAAATCCGACGGAGGTTCAAAATAACCATCGATAGTTTCAATGTAACTCACCTCTTCTTCTCCTTCAATTTGAACACTTACTACAGCTCCTTTTATGGCTTTAAAAAAACTTGAAGTAGAACCATTTGGAATTGCTTCTCTTAATTGAACAAATTGGGAACCTCCAGAGGTTGTGAGATTACCCTCAATCACCATTATTCGCTGGTTAAGATCAAAATTGACCTCAAAAGGCTCAATACACGACCAAAAAACCACTAAACTGGATAAAACAATCAAAACAAAACTAACGACCTTTCTAAATGACACTGTTATTGAATAAATGAAATTGAAAACCCGTGTATTCCTAGGGGTAAACAAAGATGTTGGAAAAAATCATACTTATTATCAAAATTTAAATAAAAAACCAACCTAACTATTTATTATATCAACAATACTAAATTGGGTTAATGTTTTAATAAAAAACAATATTAGCTCACGACGGTGCAACTATTCCATATGGTTTATACGTATATAAAACCAATGATCTAATTTATTCGTAATTTGGAATCAATAATCCTCTTGAAAACTATGCACTGCGTTATAATAGGAAACGGGATAAGTGGAATAACCGCTGCTCGAGAAATAAGAAAAAAAAGCGATTACGAAATTACTGTAATATCAAAAGAGACTGAACATTTTTTCTCTCGTACAGCACTCATGTACATCTACATGGGACACATGAAGTATGAACACACCAAACCTTATGAAGATTGGTTTTGGGAGAAAAATAGAATAAACCTGGTATTTGAAGAAGTCTCTTCAGTAGATTTTAAGCGGAAAGAACTCAAACTGTCTTCAAACAAAAGTATGCTTTATGATAAGCTTATTTTGGCTTGCGGATCAATTCCTAATAAGTTTGGTTGGAAAGGTCAAGATGCAATTGGAGTACAGGGGCTATATTCTTACCAAGATTTAGAAAGTTTAGAAGAAAGAAGTGATAAAATCAAAACCGCTGTAATTGTAGGTGGTGGTTTAATTGGTATTGAGCTCGCCGAAATGCTTAATTCGAGGGGTAAAAATGTTGTAATGTTGGTGAGAGAAGATTCGTTTTGGGATAATGTCCTCCCATCTCAAGAATCATTAATGATTAATGAACATATCGCAGAACATCACATTGACCTAAGATTGGCATCTGAATTAGATGAGATTCTTACAAACTCGGCTAACGAAGTAACAGGCATAAAAACAAAAGCTGGAGAGGAAATAGCTTGTGAGTTCGTTGGGCTCACTGTAGGAGTTAGACCCAATATAGATTTCCTCAAAAACACCGATCTAGAAATTGATCGTGGAATTGTGATCAACGAGTTTTTCGAAACTAACATTCCCGATGTTTATTCTATCGGAGATTGTGCACAACACAGCAAGCCTCCTAGCGGTAGAAGACCACTTGAACAAATATGGTATACCGGTAAAATAATGGGTGAAACATTGGCTAGTGTACTCACAGGAAACAAAAAGGCATATAATCCTGGAGTTTTCTTTAACTCAGCTAAGTTTCTAGATATAGAATACCAAACTTACGGAACAGTCCTTGCGAAAAGACAAGAAGGCGTGAGCTCGTTTTTTTGGAAACACCCCAAAGAGCATATTTTGGTAACTATTCACTACAATGCTTCAGATAAGAAACTTGTTGGAATAAATACTTTTGGAATTAGAATGAGACACGAAGTATGGAAAAAATGGCTCGAAAATGAGCAAACCATTACCTATGCTTTGGAACACCTTCATGAAGCAAACTTTGACCCAGAATTTTACAAAACTCATGAAGAAAGTATTCTCAGTAAATACAACATGGAAAACATGACGGACCTGAAGTCCACGAAACGTAACAAAACCTTTTTCGGAAAATTATTTAGCTAAAAACTCATGGATAAAATTAAAAATATAGGTCTAGTTTTAATTGTGAGTGCATTAGTACTCTGGATCGCAGCATTATTTAGTAACAGTTTCGTCCTAACTGAGGAGATTTTCAAATCACAGGTTAGCGAAAAACATCAAGTTTTACTTGAAAGTAGGATAAAGCCCATATTTAACGAAGAATTTGGTAATGTTTTCACATTCAGTAATAAGGTTAATGGAGCAATCAATGAGATCAATGCTGAATTTGACGCCAAACAAGAATGGGGAAGTAAAATCAATGACAAATACGAATTAACGTTAAGCAAAGCTTCTGCACAAGGTTGGCTGGCATCCAACCCACAAACTGGTTTCTTTATCATATTTGGTTTATTATTTGCTGGGGCATTTCTTTACATTTTACCAGATCTCAATCTTTTAAAAGGAATCAAAAACGATGGTATCTTCTTTAATCCAGCAACTGCTGCCAAATGGCTAGGAATTGTGTTGGGCAGCTTAATGATAAGTTTTTATATACTTCTTTACTTCTTCCCGCAGTACATCAGTAATTGGATTTTGATGCTTGACGGATTAAGTGAACTCATGAATGGTGGAAAAGCAAGTCAATGGTTTCTCTATGGATTTTTATATACCATTGCAGTAGTAGTTATGGGTGTAAGAATGCTCATCAAATATCGTCATAATAAGTATCAACAAGTACGAACAGCGTCGGTGATGTTTTTTCAGTTAGTATTTGCCTTTCTTATTCCTGAGATATTGACAAAACTAAATATGCCATCTGCCGACCTTAAAAATATGTGGCCACTTGACTATTCCTTCTTTTTCGACTATAGAATTGATCAAAAAATAGAGGCTGGTACATTTGGAACCTTTCTATTTGTATGGGGAATCGTACTATTTGCAATCGGAGTGCCTGTCATGACTTATTTCTTTGGTAAACGCTGGTATTGTAGTTGGGTTTGCGGCTGTGGAGGCTTGGCGGAAACGCTAGGAGATCCATTCAGACAATTATCTGACAAGTCGCTTAAGGCTTGGAAATTTGAAAGATATATCATTCATGGTGTATTAGTTTTTGCCATTTTAATGACCACTGGTGTACTTTACACCTATTTTACGGGAAGTTATACCATGCTAGGCTTTATCCCTACTGAGTCTCTAAAGTCATGGTATGGTTTTGGAGTGGGAGCAATATTCTCAGGAGTAGTTGGTACTGGTTTTTACCCTATAATGGGAAACAGAGTTTGGTGCCGATTTGGTTGTCCTTTAGCTGCTTATCTTGGATTGGTTCAAAGATTCAAGTCGAGATTTAGAATTACAACCAATGGTGGTCAATGCATCTCTTGTGGAAATTGTTCTACCTATTGCGAGCAAGGTATTGATGTAAGAGCTTATGCTCAAAAAGGCCAAGACATTGTACGTTCTTCATGTGTTGGATGCGGAATATGTTCAGCTGTATGTCCTAGAGGAGTATTGAACTTAGAAAATGCTGATCCAAACACTAGAAATATTTAAATTGCATATATAAATTAAACTTCTAAAAATGAAAAAACACCTTTTCTCTCTTCTATTTCTTTTAGCTCTAGGAGCTAATGCTCAAGATTTTCCAGGATTAGATAAAAGTCCAATGGACGCTTCTTACTATCCTCATGGCTCCGCTCATGATATTACTTTTGCCAAAACATTAAAGGAAAAAGGCGAAATGATGACTAAAATTAAAGTTGTTTACTCTCGACCATCGGCTAATGGTAGGGAGATATTTGGCAACTTGGTTAAATATGAAACACCATGGAGAATTGGTGCAAACGAAACAACGGAAGTTACTTTTTATACTCCTGTCCAAATAGGAGAAAGCATTATAGCTCCCGGTACATATGCAATGTACTTAGTTACAAGTCCAGGAAAATGGACTTTAAAAATTCATCCTGAAGCTGGTGGGTGGGGAGTTTACAATTTTGATGCTTCAAAAGACTTAGCAAGTGTGGAAACTAAACCTGAGAAAGCTAAAGAAACGATAGAAGCACTATCTGTAGTAATGTACAAAGCTAAAACTGGAAACGTACACTTAAAAATTGGTTGGGGAGAGTTATTTGGAGAATTTCCAATAACACTTCTTTAAAATAATATTGAACATAAATTCGATGACCATTTGATTCTTCAGATGGTCATTTTTTATGTTAAAAATCAATACTTCAGGATAAAATGTTCCCTTTCTTGAGCTTTTCTAAAGAACACAATTCCGACTTCAAATAGATCTATTGTTTGTCGAACTCGTGTATCCTCTTTGATAGATTTCCAAGCTTGTTTCATTTCTGAAGACCAATAAATATCATCAAATACAACGATGCTATCTTCTGATAAATGCGGAAATATTAAGTCAAAATACCTCAAAGTTGGTTCTAATCTGTGGTTTGCATCTAAATAAACAAAGTTGATTTTATCGCATGACTTTAAGAAACTAGGCAATGTTTCGTCTATATTTCCTAGGTGAGTTTCTATATTAGAAAGTTGCAGATTTTGAAAAACAGATTCTGCAAGATTTAGAACACTTTTTGATCCCTCAAATGTAAAAATTGTCGCATTAGGATTTGCAGAAGCTAAGTAAGAAGTAGTAATTCCTAGAGAAGTCCCTAGTTCTAAGACCGTACTAATTTCATATTGAGATACAATTCGATGAAATGCCCTACCCCATTTAGCCCTCTTTAAGGACCTCTTTGCAATACTTGCAACAGATTTTTGCGAAACAGCACCCGAACTTTCGGAACCGGCACCAAAGTCTTCAAATTGGATATTTTCTTTACTACTTCGTAAATCTTGTCTCTGACTTTCTACAGAATCAAAAATGTCTAATTTTTGATCATGGTTGAAAACCTTTTCGTAAAACTCATAAATAAATGGAGAGTGAGTGCCATGAAGCGACTTGGCCTTCAATAAATACTTAAGATAATCGAAAAGCATTCCTTAGTTTAACAAATAAGGAACTTCCATTAAAAATTCAGGAATCTGAACTTCAAAAACCTCTCCGTCAAGAATTCTAATCATTTGAAATTGACCGTACATTTTGCCAATCTGGGTATTCATGTTACATCCTGACACATATTCATGCCTTTGACCAGGCTCTAGTGTTGGTTGGTAACCTACCACACCTTCACCTTCCACTTCACGTTTGAAGCCATTAGCATCAACAATATACCAGTGACGACGAAGTAATTGGATCGTATGATCTCCGTGGTTTTCAATAAAAACCTTATACGAAAACACAAAGTGATTTTGCTGAGGATTGGAATAGAACGATTGATATTCCGTTTTTACACTTACTTTAATACCTTTGGTGATGGAGAAAACCATGTCTTAAAAGTGTTTTGTTAAGTAAAGATAAATGTTTTGAATCTTAATTTCCCAAATATTGATGTCAATTAAATTAGAAAAGGGTTGGAAAAGTGTTTTAGGTGAAGAATTTGAGATGCCATATTTTCAAAAATTAAGTGCTTTTGTTAGGAACGAGTACCAAACTAAGCAATGCTACCCACCTGCAAAATTGATTTTTAATGCGTTTGATTCGTGCCCCTTTGATTCAACCAAAGTTGTTATTTTAGGTCAAGATCCTTATCACGGACCAAATCAAGCACATGGGCTTTGCTTTTCAGTCAATGACGGTGTAAGAATGCCTCCTTCTTTACTCAATATATTCAAAGAGCAGAGTGATGATATAGGTAAAAAGATTCCTAAAACAGGAAATTTACAGCACTGGGCTGAGCAAGGCGTACTTTTATTGAATTCTACCTTAACCGTAGAAGCCGCAAAAGCTGGATCTCATCAAAAACAAGGTTGGGAGCAATTTACAGACGCTGTGATTGCCAAGCTGAATGATCAAAAGCAAGGCTTGGTGTTTTTACTTTGGGGAGCTTACGCTCAAAAAAAAGGTGCTTTTATTGACGGTAGCAAACATCTCGTACTTAAGGCAAAGCACCCATCTCCCCTTTCGGCCAACTTCGGTGGATGGTTTGGTCAAAAACACTTTAGCAAGTGTAATGCTTATTTAAAAGCAAATGGAAAAGAAGAAGTGAATTGGTAATTATACTTTGATTCAAAAACGAAAGAGCCGCATTGAATATCAATGCGGCTCTTTTTAAATAAGATTTAGAATTTATCTAATGATACTAAATAATCTCTTCCAACGGATTTTGTTTAAGAAAGTACCATCGGCATCTATCGACATCCAAATAAATACTGCTTTACCAACCACGTGATCTTCGGGTACAAATCCCCAAAAACGTGAGTCATCTGACTCATAACGGTTATCTCCCATCATAAAGTAATAATTCTGCTTGAAAGTATAAGAAGTGATTTCTTTCCCATCAATGAAAATTTTACCATCCTTTACTTCAGCATTATTGTTATGATCAAAAGTCGTGATAACACCTTTGTATAGAGCAATATTTTCAGGAGTAAGCTGTATTGTCATTCCTTCTTTTGGAATAGTTACCTCTCCAAAGTTATCTCTGTTCCAATTAAAGAATTCCGTATTGTAAGGGAATGTTTTATAAGGAGTGTTAAGATCATCAGCTGGGATAATATCTGGATATACATCATTGATAAAATCTAAGCTTTTGAGATCACTGCAAGCCGCTTCTGTAGCGTTGATAGCGTAGTAATACTTTCCGTTTTCAGACCTTGATCCCCTTTCAGTTACACCATATTTGGTAAATAACTTAGGATTTATACTTGTATTACTTTCAATGGTATACCATTTCTGAAGTCCTTCCGGATTCTCCATAGCTTTACCATTTACGTATACTTGAGAATCTTTTACAGACAATTTATCACCACCAATCGCAACACAACGCTTGATATAGTTGGTACGAAGATCAACTGGATATTTATCAAATCCACCGTATTCGTCTGGACGCTCAGGACAACCAGGGTAGTTAAATACTACAACATCACCATTTTTCACAGATGTAAAACCTGGAAGGCGGTAATTTGGTAACTGAATCCAATCTAAGTACGAAGGGATTTCTGTGAACCAAATTTTTTGGTGAGTTAATGGTACTTGTAATATTGTTTTTGGAGTACGTGTACCATAATGCAATTTACTTACAAATAGGAAATCATTTACCAAGAGGCTTTTTTCCATACTACCAGTAGGAATAGTGTATGCTTCTAAAAGTAGCCAACGAATTAAGGTAGCAGCAACTACAGCAAACAATACTGAGTCAAACCATTCTCTGATGGGCCCTTTTTGCTTTTTATTCTTCTTATTTACTGGTTCTTGAATTTCTTCAGCCATTTATTGTCTTTTTAAAATTTTGCGAAATTAAGCTTATTTATCCTTTTTCTAAAAACTTATTGTTAAGCGGTAAAGCCAAGCATTTCGTCCATACCGTAAATTCCCTCTTTACCATTGAGCCATTCGGCTGCAATTACTGCTCCTAAAGCAAATCCATAGCGAGATTTTGCTTCATGTTTAATTTCTATTTCGTCCACGTCCGAAATATACTTAATACTATGTGTTCCGGGTACTTTTCCTTCTCTAATAGACCAAATAGGCACTTCATTGGTTTTTGGAATCGCTTGATTTACAAAAGAATCCTTTTGATCATTGTTCTCAATAATTCCTTCGGCGAGTGTAATGGCTGTACCACTTGGAGAATCTAACTTTTCATTATGGTGAATCTCTAAGGAATTAATTTCATACTGTTGGTGAGGATTCATCAATTTTGCCAACTGCTTGTTGAGTTGGAAGAAAATATTGACCCCTATACTATAATTGGATGCATAAAAGAATGCTCCCTTATTTGCCACACAAGCTTTTTCTATTGCTGACCTTTTGTCTAACCAGCCTGTAGTTCCACTTACCACTCTCAGGCCGCCAGACATGCATTTGGACAAATTATCAAATGCAGCATGAGGAGAACTAAATTCTATAGCAACGTCCGTATTTTCTTTGTTCAACTTTTCTAAGTCATCACTATTCTGCACATCTATAATTGCTGAAATAGTATGTCCGCGTTCTAAGGCAATACCTTCTATTACCTTTCCCATTTTGCCGTAGCCAATCAGAGCGATTTTCATTTTCAAAACTTAATATTAAGTGCCAAAGCAGGCACTGTTCCTTGTGGTGTATTTATTATATTGGGTGTAAATTTATAACTAATGTCGTCACTTGTATCAAAAGTTTTCATGTGTCCTGAAACATTTGCCTCTACAGCAAGAAGTAGCCACCCCACTGCAAATCCAATTCTAGACAAATCTCTGTAGCGTCGAAATTGAGTTGTACCAGACTGAATCCTTTCTTTAGATAATGGCCCCCTAACTAGGTTTTCATTTACATTTTCTTCTAAAACTGCATTAAATTGTTGGTCTCCACTTACTTTTTTTCCGTTGGTATCATCAATTGGCGAAAGCGTGTAGTAGGTATTTTCACCTTCTTGAATGTAGACTTTGGAAGTCTTAATATCAAAAGCATTAGTTTCATCTTTCACTGTCAAGTAAATTGTGGTTCCCGTTACAGGATCTCCAGCGAGAAACACGTTTCCACGTTCGTACGCCACGGTTTTTTCTAAGGCAGCACGATAGGCGATAAACTTTAATTGATTTTGACGTATCCCGAAAATATATCCTGCTCCAGCAGCTCCATAAACCAATGGCATTTTCCAGTAATCGCCATTTGTAAATTGTCCCCAACCAGGTAAAAATAAACTTCTCACTAAAGCTACTTTGGGTTTCTCTTCAGGCGTATAGGATTTCAATCCGAAAGTTTGACCAAGTGTATTTCCCAGTCTCTTTAGTATGTATTTTTTACTCGTATCTGCTTTCGCAATGGCTGTAGAGTCCTGTGCAATAGATTGGCCGCAAATGAAAAAAGAAAACAATAAAAAGAACAGTTTCATTCTTTTCAAATTAAGCCTTCTTGAGTTTTTCAATAATACTTTCAAGTTCTTCTATGTTTTCGTAGGCTATTTTAATTTGGCCCTTGCTTTTCGCATCCAATGCAACAGTTACCTTTTTTCCGAAGTATTGACCCAGAGTATTACCTAATTCAATTTGATTTGAATTTCGAGTAGGTACTTTTTTAGGAGTAGGAACGGCATTCTTTTTTGCATTAAACGCCTTTATATTATTTTCAGTATCTCTTACTGATAGATGAAGCTCTTGAATTTTGTTAAAAAGTATTAATTGATAGGCTGTATCACTTACACCAACTAATGAACGTGCATGGCCCATAGAAATAAGTCCGTCTTTTACTCCTTCTCTTATTTCGCTAGGCAACTTTAGTAATCTCAAGTAATTGCTAATTGTCGCTCTATCCTTACCAACCTTTACAGAAAGCTCTTCTTGCGTTAATTCCAAAACCTCCATTACCTGCTGGTAACTTTCAGCAATTTCTATTGCATTTAGATCTTCTCGTTGAATATTTTCTATCAAAGCCATTTCCATGGCAACTTGATCATTTACTGAGATAATATGAGCAGTTATGCTTTTTAAACCCGCTAGCTTGCTAGCCTGCAATCTTCTTTCACCTGAGATCAATTGATATTTACCATCTCCAATGCTTCGAACGGTAATCGGCTGAATGATTCCCTGTTGTCTTATTGATTGGGATAGTTCCATAAGAGCTAGTTTGTCAAACTGCTTTCTTGGCTGAAACGGATTAACCTCAATATCTGACAATAAAATGTCACTTTTTTCTTCTACTTTCTCTTGTACGTGTTGTTCCTTTTGCTCTACAGACTCAGTAGAACTACCAGCAAGGAGGGCATCTAACCCTCTACCTAATCCTTTTCTCACTATTTTCTTTTTTTGCTGCATTAATGGTTTCATTTCGATCATTCAACTCCATCGCTAGATTGAGATAAGTGATGCCTGCTTTTTCAGTAAATTTTTCTAGATCAAACAGGTCATGATCGAATTGTTTTGCAAGGTAAAAATTTCTTGGGATAAAAGCATCGAATACCATTGAACCCAAGTTTTGTTTTAATTCATCTAATATTCTTTCGGACATTATCGTTGATTTAACGAAAACAGGTAATACTCCTTCAACTTCCAACTTATTTTCCGAAGCATATTTTAATATTTCCTTTAGCCCTTCAAAGCCAAAAAACTCTGTTTCGAAAGGTATGATGGCACTCATTGGCTCGGTTACTTGATTTTGAAAGCTTTTTAAATTGTGTAAGTCCACATCAACAATAATGTAATCGTAATAGGAAGTGTCCAATCCCTTTGCCTCATTTTGAGACTTAAAAGTAAGCAAGTGTTGGGTAAAACTATTTGCATTAAAAACGCTTTCTAGTTTTCCGTTTGACTTATAGCCAACCAAAAGCACTTTTTTGCTCATAGCGATAAGGCATAAAGCTAAATTTAAAGCTGTTGTTGTTTTCCCTGAAGAACTAGTCGCATTTGTGACTGCGTATATCTTTGACATTTTTAATTAGCGAATGAAATGCAAAGGTCTGAAATTATTGTGGGAGTCAAAATCCCAAAATGATATGTTTTTTTTAGCTTTAACAAAAAAATAGGAACCTATGAAAAAACTCGTCAGTGCAATTCTTATTCTTGGCATCATTGTCTTTGCTTATCTCATTGGTCCTAAGCCAAGTCCTCCAGACCTGGATAAAAAATACTCTTTCAACTTTCCAACTGACTTGATTGAACTAGAAGAAACTATTGCACAAAAAGAAAATCAAATTCCAAATATTAAAGCCGGAAACGAAGCAAAATTCGTCTGGAATGATAGCATTCCTCAAAAAACGAAAACTTCATTTGTGTATATTCATGGATTCTCCGCTTCACATGTTGAAGGAAACCCAGTTCACGAAAACTTGGCAAAGGAATTTGGCGGAAACCTTTATTTAGCTCGCTTGGCCTCTCACGGTATAGATACAGGAGATGAAACCATGGCAGATTTAACTGCCGATGCATTAATTGCAAGTGCCGAGGAAGCAATTCAAATAGGAAAACTCATAGGAGATGAAGTTGTAATTATAGCAACAAGTGCTGGTGGAGCTTTAACAACTTATTTAGCATCAAAGCATCCAGAACTTAAAGCGATCCTTCTTTATTCTCCTTGTATTAAGGTTTATGACGAAAACGCTGAGTTGCTTGACAACCATTGGGGCTTAAAAATGGCCCAAACAATACAAGGAAAAGATTTCAACGATATCACTCCTAAAAACGAAACTCAACCGCTTTATTGGTCTATGCATTACAGACTTGAGGCCCTAGTAGCTTTACAAAATTTCTTAACTCATGCTATGAATAAGGATAATTTTGAAAAAGTAAAGGTTCCTACTTTTATGGCTTACTATTACGAAAACGAAGAAAACCAAGACAAAGTAGTAAGTGTACCCGCGATGCTTGAAATGTGGGAGCAATTAGGAACTCCAGTTGATAAAAAGGTAAAAATTGCCTTACCGACTACAAGAGACCATGTTATTGCTTCCTACGTAATGTCCGAAGACTGGGGGATTGTTCAAAAAGAATCAATAGCTTTTTTGAAACGTATCGTTGGCTTAAAGCCTAATTCCAAAATGTAATGCTTCTTAAAAGTTAACTTACCAATACGGCTTTAATTCTGAGAGCATTTGTTTTACTTTCACTTTAGGGTCTCCTTCTCCTAAGGTTTCTATAGGAAGAAACCCTTGATAGCTGGATGATTTTATTATTTCCATAAGCTTTTTATAGTCTGTTTTTTGCTCTTGCCCGTTGATGTACATTCGTTCCTTGAGTTGCCAATTCACTGCATAAGGTATCGCGGCTTGGATTTCTTTGTATGAATTGCCCTGCCTAAAACTGCCGATATCCAACACCAAACCAAACCAGTTGCTCCCTATCCCATTTTGGATGTATTCATATTGCTCTAGTGTTTTTATAAACTCATTGTGATTTTGCAATCCTATAATTACCCCTTTTTCTTGGGCATATTGAACACACGTTTTAATATCAGTAATCATCCAATCGGCCACTTGCTTCCATGTATGTCCATCAGGTATTTTTTTCCCAGAAAAAATGCGGAGAACTGGTGCACCTAATTTGTGAGCAACATCAACCCAATTTTTAACTAACTCGATTTCTTTTACTCTGTCAGAAAAACTTGGTAAACTAAAATCATTTCTAACGCCAGTTCCACTAATCGAAAGTCCTAAGGAGTGTGCCAGCCTCTTAACCTTGTATATATCCATATCACTAGGGACATTAGGGTAGTTTTTAAAGTAATAACCCGTGATATCTATTCCATCAAATCCTTGTTGATTACACCACACAAGTAAATCTTCCAAACTGATATCTCCATTTATCAGCTGTTTATTAAATGAAAAAGCATTTAAGCTCAACTTTCGTTTTGGTATATTTTGAGTTTTACCGAGGCCATTTGTTTTGATCGTTAGCATTGGGCTCAAGAAAAGCGATTTGATAACTGAACGTCTTTTTATCTCCATTGTATTATTGCAAGGCTATTTTTTTTTTGAATCAACTAATTTTGTCGAAAATAAACAATTTAAAGTCTACTGAACCAATTTACTTTTAGAATTGTATTCTTTCTGCAATCATGGGGCTGACCGGTTTTGACGGCATGATGTGATTGCAAGTATAAGCATGTATGGAGTTGGTGGAAGGTCTCCATTTAAAAAATCTACTAACAAACAACTGGCAATACTCAGTATGCCATGGCTGCTTAATCGATAGATTAACAGATCCATCATCTCTCCGCTGCTAACCTATGCCGCGGGGGACTCAGAGGTGTCATCACGCATAGGCGTTCATGGGCGGGTTTCTAGCTCCTGAATAGTATTTGAGGAACTACGGTGAGGAATTGCTACGCTGAACGACATTCCGATCCCGACAACCAAGATCAGCTAAACATGTAGAAGGCTTGACAGTGGCCATGTTCGGACCAGGGTTCGACTCCCTGCAGCTCCACAAAAAGAAACCTCAATCATCTTATTATTAGATAGTTGAGGTTTTTTATTTGGGTTTTAGTCCGCAGTTAGACTGCAAATTAGTTTTTCCAAAATTATTTTCGCTTCAACATCTAAGCTTCGAAGCCAATATTTTAGCTCCAATTTAACCTTCTAAGAACCACAAATAGATCAAACAAGCTAAAAATGCTTTACCTTTAAAAAGGCATAATTTTTTTCCTGCCCCAAAGAATTAATTATTTCAGTCAAATATGAATACTATTTTAAATACTACTCCATTAAGGAGAAAGATTATGCGATATGGCTTTCTAACTTTTATAATTGTTGGATACTTAACCAATTCAATTTGCTCTGCCCAAGAAAAATCAACCACAATTAACCTCTTTGATGGAACTACTTTAAATGGTTGGAGAACAGTGAACCCAAACAATAGTAAATACTGGTCAGTAGTAGACAGCACTATTATAGGAGGAGATGGAATAAGTAAGATTCCCAAAAATACATATCTATACACAAGCGAAACTTATGAAAATTTTGAATTAAGATTACTTTTCAGAATAACTGGTGATCATAATAAGGGGCTAATTAATAGCGGCATTCAATACAGGTCTATTATTGAAAGCAATAAAATCATTGGCTATCAAGCTGATATTGGAAAGGGGTATTGGGGCGACATTTACGACGAACACCGTCGTGCCAAACTTGCTGGTGGCGATTTAACGACCTTAAGACACATACTTAACGAAGAAGGTTGGAACAGTTATATTGTCCGTTGTCAAGGAAATAAACATGAACTTTATATCAATGGCGTGAAAGTTTCGGAGTATAGAGAACAGGACGCAAGCATTCCCTCTAAAGGTGTTATAGGAATTCAAGTTCATAGTGGCGGTAATGCAAAAGTTGAATTTAAGCACATAACGCTCACTCAATTGTAGGTCTATGTCGATGATCACTAAACACCAAACAATGAATTTTAAGAAATTAACTATTATCTTATTTTTTGCATTCGGCCTCATAGTTATTGCTTGCAAAAAAATTACAACTACGAGTAGCACAGTTGTTAATAATCAAAAAAAGGACGCTCCTCTCGGAAAGAAAACCCAATCCCAAAGAACAGAAGCTAATTCTCCAGAAGAGGAACTAGCAGGCTTTCAAGTTCCAGAAGGCTTTACAGTTGAACTTGTTGCAAGTGAAAGAGATGGGGTTATTAATCCTATCGATTTGACTTTTGATGATGCAGGAAGACTTTGGACTCAAACTGGTTCGATGTATCCACTTGATCCAGTTGCAGATATTAAATGGCAACAGTTGCTAAAGCTAATGGATGATCCAGCTACTCAAGAAAAAGATCCTAGTTTCAAGCGTATACTTGACTTGTACAGAGGAAACACGAAAGGAGATGACAAAATATTGATCATATCAGATTTGTATAGTCGTTCTAAATCAAAAACAAATATCTGGGCCGATGGCTTAGCCATCCCACAAAGTATTTTACCTTATAAAAATGGAGCATACATCGCACAAGGATCGGAAATGTTCTTTTTGAGCGATACGGACAATGACGGAAAGGCCGACGAGCGTACTCCCCTATTTCAGGGTTTTGGTTTTACAGATACGCATACGATGTCTCATACCCTGGTTCGTGGCCCAGGTGATTGGATACATTTTAGTCAAGGTGCACTTAACAAAGGTGAAATAAGGTCAATGGTTAGTGATTCCAAAACCCGCATAGACTATAGCAAAATTGCACGATTTTCATTGGACGCATCAAAACTTGAGCTTGTTAGCTCTGGCCTAAATAATATCTGGGGCTTTCAACTTAGAGGCAACGGTCAATGGTATGGCACCGAGGCAAATGACCTTGGCTATTCTATTGCTCCTATGGAAATAGGTACAGGATTTCCAGGAATTGGAGGCGAGCGTTTACGACCTTATCAACCTTGGATGCCAGTTTTACACGAGTTTCGCATTGGTGGCACTGGAATTTCAGGCTTGGCCTTTGTCGATGATAATTCAGGATCGTTTCCAGATGAATGGAAGGATGTTGCCTTTTTAGCAAACCCTATTGCCAGCAATATCAATGCAGTGAGAATCAAACGAAACAGTAATGGTTCGATTTCAGCCGATCACCTTCCTGACTTTTTAACATCCAAAGACGACTGGTTTCGTCCTGTGAACATGGAATTTGGGCCAGATGGCTGCTTATACATTGCAGATTGGTACAATAAAATTGTGTCTCATAATGAATTACCTACAACACATCCAGATCGTGATAAGTCGCACGGTCGAATTTGGAGAATTCGTCACAAGTCGCAGAAAAAAAGAGAAGTTCCAAATTTTTACGAGCTCAAAACAAACGAATTAGTAAACTATCTCAAATCCCCTTCAATATGGGCCAAAAGAGCGGCATGGCATCAAATAAGCGACCGCCCCAGTGAAGAAACTAAGCTTTTGTCAAAAGAATTGATCGAGGTTGTTTCGGACATTACTCAAGATGAAATTACAAGAATATTGGCACTTTGGTCTTTAGAAGGAATTCGACATTATGATAGAAATGTAATCATTAGCCTACTCAATTCTAATTCGGAAAATCTAAGGAGAGAAACTGCTCGGTCTTTGGCATCATTTGCTATTAATATCGATGAATTGGCCGATTTACTTGAAAAGGTTTCCGAAGATTCTAACCCTATGGTGCGTTCTCAGGTACTTAGAACTTTGGAAGAAGTAGGAGAAGCTAATTCAAAAACCTTAGGAATATTGATCAATGCATGTAAGCCAGAACTGAGGGGAAATGCCATGGGAGGTTCATATGAAAGACTTTTCGAAAGGTATTTGGCAAGAAAGGCATTGGAGAGCTATCCTCAAGCTTTGGAGAGTAATATTAATTCTTCTAAATCAAACGAACATCCTCCACGAAACATAATCTGGGCCGCCCAAGCATTACCACACCAAAACCAACGTGAGCAGGTGTTTCTGGATTTTTACAAAAAATCTGCTTTTTCAAATTTTGACGAGTCTACTTTTGTTATAGTCGCGAATATGCTCGGTAACCCAAAGATTTTCAGTTTGGTTGAACCAGTTTTTGAAATGGAAGCTGAAGCGAATGTATCAATGGCAATCAAACTTTTGGGACAAGTTCAATCCGACGAATTAACTTATATAATGGAAAAGCCTGTAAAATCACTGTTGATTTCCAAAGAAATTAGCCAACAACAGCTTGGACTAGAAGCGACCATTAAACTGAAAGTTAAAAATGTAAAGGACCAAATTTTAACAATAAGCAAGACCTTTTCTGATCAAAAAACAATGAGTCTGGTCATTTCTGCATTAGAAAACGAAGCAGAAGAAAATACAAAAGCATTTTCGGAGTTTGCCAAAAACGAAACTTTAGACTTTAATACCCGAGCAATCGCTACTAGGGCTTTGGCAAAAGGTAATATTACTTCAGCTTTCGAAATTTTAAAGATATGGCTTCCGCAATTGGTCGAAATTCAGAAACGAGAACTTACTAAAGTGATGTCCTCTTCTAAACAAGGATCAGAGGTACTTCGTAAATTGTATACTGAAAAACTCATTGATCACAATGCCTTTGAATTATCAAGTGCTGAAAGGGTTCTAAACGCAGACACAAATAACGCTATTGGTCGCTCTATTAATGATGCTGTTATTCGAAGGATTGAAATGGAGAAAAAAGAATTTGACGCAAATCTACAGCGATTTCTTGCGATTGCAGAGCGTGGAAATGGAGATCCCATGAAAGGTAAACAGCTGTTCCAAACCTGTTTACTTTGTCACCGAGTAGGCAATAATGGACAAGATATCGCTCCAGCTTTAGATGGGTCAGCCAATCGTGAAAATGAAGCACTTTTAACTGCTATATTGAATCCTGACGCTGCAATGGAAAGTAGTTATGCCGTATATCGAATTTTAAAAAAAGATGGAAATACATTGGAAGGATATTTGTCCAAAAAAGATGATAGAGGAACTACCGTAGCATTCATGGGAGGAAGTACAATGTTTATTCCTCACAGCGAAATTAAATCAGAAGGCTTTCTAGGTGGACGTTCGTTTATGCCTAAAGGACTAATTGAAAATTACAATGATAAGCAAGCGGCAGACCTATTTGCTTTCATTAAAACTCTACATTAATAACAACTTAAAATTTCTTAAAAGCAAATATGCAAAAGCAACTTCCCTAATTCTTTCAGGATTCTTTTGTTCTATCTAAATTTCTTTTCCAAATTGGATTAAAACTACTATTTATGAAAAAATATTTTCTTCAGAATTTGACTTATGCTTGCCTGTGTTTATTTATATTCATATGCTCAACGCAAAGCGTACTTGGACAAAATAAATCAACTGCCAAAAGAGTTATTATTCTTGGAATCGACGGTTTTAGTGTACCGGGTTTTAAAGAAGCAAAACACCCTAACTTAGATTTATTACTCAAAAACGGTGTGCTGTCTCTAGACACAAGAGCAGTTATGCCCTCGGTCACTTTACCAAATTGGACAAGCCACCTTTCTGGAAGTGGTCCCGAACAACATGGCGTAGATAATAATAGTTGGGAGAAAAATACGGCATCACTTCCACCAGTTACTGCAGACGAAGATGGATACTATCCCACAGCTTTTAAACTGTTAAAAGATAAGTATCCTAATGCCAAAACCGCGTATTATTATAACTGGGGAAACTTAATCAAACCTATCAATAAGCGATATTTAGATGAAGTAAACTTTCTTGATAACTACGAATACCACGAGAATTACGAAAGGGCTGCTCAATTTGCCAAAGACAACAAAAATAACCCAACTCTTATTTTTCTTTACACCGTTCATACAGATCATGCGGGACACGATTTTAAATGGATGTCTCAAGAATACATAACAGCATTAGAAGATGCCGACCTGGCAATCGGAAAATTGGTAAATGACCTAAAGTCCGAGGGGCTATATGACGAAACTCATTTTTTCTTGATCACTGATCACGGTGGAAAAGAAAATGGACACGGCGGAATGAGCGAAGTAGAAATGACCGTTCCGTGGGCAGTGACTGGTCCAGGAATCAAAAAGGGTAAAATCCTTGCTGAACCAAATAACAACACAAACACTGCAAGCGTAATTTGTAGATTGTTCGGAATTAGTTCAATTCCTAAGGCATGGATTGGTGAAGTACCAGAATCCATATTTGAAACGAATTGATAGTTCTCGAATTCAAGTTTTACTATGCCAAAAGTAAACTTCTACAAACGCTCTCTGAATAGCTTATTTTTAATGAAATGGAAGCCCTACTTTACCCTATGAATTTGACTGTTTCATAAGATTCACTTCTATCTATTGCAATAGCAAAGCTTATTTTACGAGTATTAATATGAATTATTTATTTTCTATCCAACTGTAATTTCAAACCATGAAATGAGAAAAGTCTCGTTTCACATTTAATTAGAAAGAAACCAGCGAGTTGAGAATTTAACACTCTTGGTACTATTTTTTCCACTATAAATCACATATTTTTAATTTTTGAAATAAAATCCTAAACCAAATCAACTATTCAATGACAGAGTGGGACAGCAAAAGCTCAGAATTCTTTAAGTTTGTTCCACTTTTCAATCTCTATCAATCAAAATGAAGCAAAAGAACTATAAGTATGTCGACTATCTTTGGGATCAAAAAGAAGCAGACAAACTAAACGGAAATGAAGTAGACCTATTTATTTATCGCTCAAACCTCCTTGGGGCGGACCTCCGATTAACTAATTACGGCGGTGGTAATACTTCAGTAAAAATTGAGGATCAAGATCCTACTTCTGGTGAAAAACTTGAAGTTATGTGGATCAAAGGTTCAGGAGGAGACATAGGTACACTTACCAAAGGTGGATGTGCAGCGTTATATTTAGACAGGCTTAGAAATCTAGAAAAAGTTTATCGTGGCATTGAACACGAAGATGAAATGGTGGCTTTATTTAACCACTGTATTTTTGACTTGAACTCTAAAGCTCCGTCAATAGACACACCACTTCATGCTTTTTTGCCTTATAAACACATCGATCATCTTCACCCAGATGCAGCAATTGCAATTGCAGCTGCAAAGGATGGTAAAAAGATAACTCATGAACTGTTTGGTGGGAAAATCGGATGGGTTGAGTGGCAAAGACCTGGTTTCGACTTAGGTTTACAATTGAGAGACTGTTACGAAGAGGCATTATCTCGAGGTGTAGAGCTTGACGGAATTATGCTAGGCTCTCACGGGCTTTTCACTTGGGCAAATACCTCTTATGAAAGTTATGTAATTACCCTAGACGTTGTTGAGAAATGTGCTGAGTACATAGAAAGCAAAGCAAATAATGTCTTCGGTGGAGCTAAAGTTCAAAGTCTGCCTCAAGCAGACAGAAGATCAAAAGCTTCCTCAGTTGCACCTATATTGCGAGGTCTATGTTCTTCATATCAACATATGATTGGACATTTCTCCGATGCAGACAAGGTTTTGGAATACGTGAACTCAAATGACTTGGAAAGACTAGCTCCTATGGGAACGTCATGTCCTGACCATTTCTTGAGAACTAAAATTTCTCCTCTAGTAGTTGAGATTACTGATTTCGATGATTTAGATGGTAAGTTATTGCCAAAGTTTGAAGCATATCGTAAAATGTATGAGGCTTATTACAATAAGTGTAAGCACCCAAACAGCCCAGCGATGCGTGACCCAAATCCGGTAGTAATTTTAATACCACAAGTTGGTATGTTCACTTTTGCTAAAGATAAAAACACTGCTAGGTTAGCATCTGAATACTATGTGAACGCTGTAAATGTAATGCGTGGTGCCGAGGCTATTTCCTCATATACTTCACTTCCTCACCAAGAAGCTTTCAATATCGAATATTGGTTGCTAGAAGAAGCGAAATTGCAAAGAAGACCAAAACCAAAACCATTAACCGGTAAAGTAGCATTAATCACTGGAAGTGCTGGTGGTATTGGTAAGGCAATTGCACGCAAATTCGCTGAAGAAGGTGGCTGTGTTGTTCTTAATGATCTTAACGAAGAAAGACTTGAAGAAGCTCACCAAGAGTTTTTAAAGGATTTTGGAAAAGACGCTGTAAGTGCTGTTAGTTTAAATGTATGTGATGTGAATAGTATTTCACAAGCATTTGATTATGCTAACCTTGCGTTTGGTGGCGTTGATATTTTAGTAAATAATGCTGGTATCAGTATATCTAAGTCAATTACTGATCATTCTATTGAGGAATGGGATAGACTTTACGATATATTGGTAAAAGGTCAATTCCTTCTTTCTCAAAAAGCAATTGAAATCATGAGATTGCAGAAAATTGGAGGTGATATTATAAATATTGTTTCTAAAAATGCTGTAGTTGCTGGACCAAATAACCCAGGTTATGGCTCAGCAAAAGCTGCCCAAGCTCACTTATCACGCTTAATGGCCGCTGAAGTTGGAACAGATAAAATAAGAGTAAATGCCGTAAATCCAGATGCAGTTATTGCAGGATCAAATATTTGGTCTGGAGGTTGGGCAGAAGGTAGAGCAAAATCTTATGGAGTTACAGTAGAAGAGCTTCCTGCTTTCTATGCGAAACGTACACTATTAAATGAAATAATCTACCCTGAGGATATTGCAAATGCTTGTTTTGCTTTTGTAGGAGGTTTGTTAAGCAAATCTACTGGAAATCAGATCAATGTAGATGGAGGAGTTCCAATGGGCTTCTTAAGATAAAATACCCCAGAATAATAAAGAATAAAGCCTTTTGCATTACTGCAAAAGGCTTTTCTTTTAGCTCTTAATGTCGATTGACTTTTAACTTATTCTTAAGGAAACCGCATTAGCATGGCCATCTAATCCTTCAGCTTTAGCCATAGTAACTACACTTGGACCAAGCTTTTCCAATCCATCTTTACTTATTTCTTGATAAGTGATTTTTTTTGTAAAACTGTCAACTGAGACACCACTATATGCTCGTGCAAATCCATTTGTTGGTAATGTGTGATTTGTACCCGAAGCATAATCTCCACATGATTCAGGAGTATAATGACCTATGAATATAGAACCTGCATTTGTTATTTGCTCGGCCACTTCTTTGGCATTATCAATAGCTAGAATTAAATGCTCTGCGGCATATTCATTCAATATATCTATTGCCTCGGCTTGATTAGAAACATAAATGGCTTTCGAATTCTCCAAGGACTTCAAGGCAAAATCTTTCCTAGGCAGTAGTTCTACCTGTTTGTTCACTTCTATATTTACCTTGTCAATTAACTCCTTTGAAGTTGAAACTAATAAAACTTGGCTATCAACACCATGTTCTGCCTGAGAAAGTAAATCTGCTGCAACAAAAGCTGGGTTGGCAGAATCATCTGCTAAAACTGCTACTTCTGAAGGACCAGCAGGCATATCAATAGCTATTCCTTCTTTAGATACTAATTGCTTCGCAATGGTAACATATTGATTTCCCGGCCCAAAAATCTTATAAACTTGAGGAACAGTTTCAGTTCCATAAGCCATTGCAGCTATTGCTTGTGCACCACCAATGCGAAAAACTCTATCAACACCGGCTAAACTTGCCGCATAATAAATTGCAGGATGGTTACTTGGCGAACAAAGTATTATTTCTTTACAACCAGAGAGTTTTGCGGGAATTGCCAGCATAAGTACCGTACTAAACAAGGGAGCAGTTCCTCCAGGAATGTAAATTCCAACCTTATCTATACCTACTTGTTTTCTCCAACACTTAACACCAGGCATAGTCTCAATTACAACTGGTTCAGTTAATTGTGTCTTATGAAAAGTTGTAATATTGTCAAAGGCTACTTGAATTGCAGCCTTAAGATCTTCAGGAATTTCATCCCCTAGGCTTATAACTTCCTGCTTACTTACTTCGAATTCATTTAGTAGAATGTTATCAAAGTCCAAGGCAAATTGCCTTAAAGCCTCGTCCCCTTTGTTTCTCACCTCAGAGAGAATTGGACTTACCCTTGCCTCTATTTCCTGAAAATCAAATACAGGCCTTTTAAGCAGTTCGCTCCTTTTCTCTTTTTCAGGATTTAGAATTATTTGCATTAATAAATCATTTTTTCGATTGGAACCACCAAAATACCTTCGGCACCAGCAGCTCTTAACTCTTCAATGCTATCCCAAAACTCATTTTCTTGTAAAACTGAATGAACAGAAGACCACCCAGATTGAGCCAATGGTAGAACCGTTGGGCTTCTCATACCTGGAAGCTTCGAAATGATATGATCTAATTTATCATTGGGTGCATTCAAAAGTATATATTTATGATTCTGAGCTTTTTGAACAGCATTTATTCTAAAAACAACTTTGTTTAACAATTGTGTTTTTGCTTCACTCAGTTTTTTATTTGCAATTAAAACAGCTTCAGATCTAAATATTACATCTACCTCCTTGAGTCCATTACTTAGGAGTGTTCCTCCAGAACTTACGATATCACATACACCTTCTGCAAGGCCTATTCCAGGAGCAATTTCGACTGAACCACTGATTTCATGTATCTGTGCTGATACTTTTTGTTCGTCTAAATAAGCCTGTAGTATATTAGGATATGAAGTAGCAATGCTCTTACCTTCAAAATATGAAACATTTTCATATTCAATTTCTCTAGGTACTGCTAACGAAAGTCTGCATTTTGAAAAGCCAAGCTCTTTTACAGTTTCAACTTCTTTTTTGTGTTCAACAAGAACGTTATTACCAACTATTCCTAAGTCTGCAACACCGTCTTCAACATATCCCGGAATGTCATCATCTCGCAAAAACAGAAACTCTGCAGGGAAGTTTCTTGAAGTTGATTTTAGCTTGCTTTTGCCAACATCAAACTTGATTCCACACTCTTTAAACAACTTTATGCTGTCTTCACTTAATCTTCCAGACTTTTGGATTGCTATTTTTAGCACTTCTTTTGATTGCATCTATGCTTTTAAATTTGGCACAAAGGTAAAATAAGGTTTATTGTCAGCCAAATAGATGTCAACAACAATTATTTTCATTATTTTTTGAAAGTATCATAAGATTTGGTTATACTTGTAAAACGTTAGCTTTCCTTAAAACAAATACTCAAATGAAATATCAAGCTTATTGCACTCGCAAGAAAAAATCACGCATTGATCAATCCAAAGTCATTACCCTAATAACTGGACTCGTTATCTTAGGACTTTTTGTTTTTTCATTTACAAGGTTGTAAACTAGTTCTTATAGATCAAACTAGTACTTTTGTAAAATGATATTTGGAATTATTGGATTAGGTGATATGGGTGGAGCTTTTGCAAAAATATATGCAAAAGCCGGGTTCAAAGTTGTAGCCAGCGATCTACCAGAAAAGTTCAATTCACTTTCTAAAGAATATCAACCATTAGGTGTTGAAGTGGTAGAAAATGCAATTTCAGTTGCTCAGTCAGCCGATATTCTATTGTTCTGTGTAGAAGCCGTAAAAATTGGAGACGTTGTTAAAAGCGTTGCCGCTTCCATTCGGCCAAATACTATTGTGGGAGCTCAAACATCAATAAAAGCTCCGGAAATCGCAGCTTTTGAAAAATATTTGGCTCCAAACATCCCTATTGTTACCGTTCACTCTCTTCATGGACCTCATGTTGATCCTCGTGGTCAAATTTTGATTTTGATAAATCACAGGGCAAGTGATCAACAGGCTAAAACTGCACTTAAGTTTTATAAGCATACTGGATCCAAAATAGAGGTTATAGGGTCACATCAAGAACATGATGCCATGATGGCTGATATTCAAGTTGTAACTCACATTGGTTTTGAAAGTATAGGAACTTCATTTATGCATAGAGGTATATTCCCATGGGAAAACCCAATTCATGCCAATGGACTTGACAATTTAAAGCTCATCCTAACATTACGAATTTATAGCTATAAGTACCACGTATATGCTGGTTTGGCAATTTTAAATCCTTATGCCGAAAGGGATGTAAGAGTTTATGCGGAAGTTGAAAATGAGCTATTCGGTTTAATGATTAGTGAAGATGAAGCGGCGTTTAGGGCAATAATTCAAAAAGCTAAAGATGAAATATTTAGTGAAAAAGAAGGCCCGTTAATGTTAAATGATAATTTGATGGCTAATTATTCGTTGAATCCAAGTGCTGACCACAAACCAAATTCTCATTTATCATTGTTGAGTATGGCCGTTACATGGACACGCTTGGGAAGTAATCCATATAAGAATTTAGTTTGTCAAACTCCTCCATTTAAGTTGAGAGTAGGAATGGTTGAGTACCTCTTCCGAAATGAAGAATTATTAGAAGAGTCCATAAAAGCCGCTATTTATGATAAAAGTATCAGAAAAGATGATCTTGCGTTCCATACTGCAGTTCAAGAATGGGCACATATCGTAGAATCTAAGGATCTTAAAGCCTACAGGAAACACTTTGAAAAGACCAAAGCATTTTTAGCTGATAGATTAGACGCAGGCAGAACAATTAGTACTTTGCTCATTGAAAGACTAAATAAGAATGAAAAAAGTTGATTTAAGCACTTTCAATAATTCTTGGTGGAAACCAGGATCGAAACTGAAAATCTTGGCTTGGGTATGTATCAATCCAATTACCGTTAATAGCTATATCCCTCTCCCACAGTTCATTAAAAAAAGAATACTTAAGCTTTTTGGAACAAAAATTGCAAATGGTGTGGTTATCAAACAAAAGGTAAACATCAAATATCCATGGCTACTCCAGATAGGAGAAAATGCTTGGATTGGAGAAAATGTTTGGATCGATAACTTGGCTTTTACCGCTATTGGTGCAAATGCTTGCTTATCTCAAGGTGCCATGTTGCTAACTGGAAATCATGATTTCACCAAAACTAGTTTTGATTTAATGTTAGGTGAAATTACCATTGGCGAAGGAGCTTGGGTATGTGCCAAATCAATCGTAGGCCCCGGAGTAAAAATGGGTTCACACAGTGTTTTGGGAGTAAACTCGTTCACAAGTAAGGATTTAGAGCCATATACAATATATAGTGGTAACCCTGCTAAAGCAGTCAAAATGAGACAAATCCAATAATTAATTACCTTAAAATAAAGTTTTGAAACCCTATTTTGGTGAATAGCTAGGATAGTTCTCTTAATTGAGTATTTTTGTTTCACTTTCAGGAAAGTAGACCGCAAGCATGGATTTAACATTCGAAAGCTTAATAAACGACAACCGATTTCAAATAATTATTTCAGTTATTTTGTCTCTCGTGGTAACATGGAGAGCAATACCTGTGATAATCAATATTTGCCGTATAAGAGGGCTAATGGAAAATCCAGTAAAAAGGAGTTCCCATGCCTCTCCCACCCCTACTTTTGGAGGTGTAGCAATTTTCGCAGGAACACTCATGGGTTACATGATGTGGAACTTCAAAGATGAAGATTACCTGATTCACAAGGTTTTAGCTGGACTTCTAATATTATTTTTCTTAGGATTAAAAGATGACCTTTACGCCTTAGCTCCACTAAAGAAAATAGGTTCTCAAGTAATTGCATCCCTTTTGGTAGTTGTAGGAAGTGACCTTAGAATTAATTCATTCTTTGGGATTTTTGGTGTTCATGAGCTACCGTATCTTGTTAGTGTCTTATTTACCTTGTTTATTTTTGTTGCTTTAATCAACTCATTCAACTTGATTGACGGGATTGATGGCTTAGCAGGTGGAATAGGAATGGTTGCGAGTGGAGCATTTGGGCTTTGGTTTTCGTTAAATGAATATTGGTCTCTGGCTTGTTTAAGTTTGGCCCTATCTGCGTCTCTTTTAGGCTTTTTAAGGTATAATTTCTCCAAAACTAGTAAAATATTCATGGGGGACACCGGCTCACTTCTGGTGGGATACCTCATTACTATTTTCGCAGTAAAATTTGTACATCTTAACCAATATTATAATTTCTCACCTGGGGATAATTACGTAAGTGCTCCGGTAATAGCGATAGCAATTTTATCAGTTCCTATTTTTGATACACTTAGAGTATTTGGCTTGAGAACGCTTAAAGGTAAATCACCTTTCCATGCAGATAGACTACACCTTCATCACCTGTTGGTAGATAACGGAATGTCACACTTAGGAGCTTCATTTTCGCTTTATGCATTCACGATTGTGATATCTCTTTTTACTTTTTTCCTTAGGTCTTTCTTTACCAATACTGCACTTTCTGTGTACGTAATTGGTGTATTTGGAATGTATTTGCTTATATGCAATTCACTCGAAATAAGACGTTATAAAATAAGACTACAAGAGCTTAAAGCTAGAAACGGAGAATCTCACGTAAAAATTAGTGGTTCTTCTACTTCTTCAATCAATCCTAATTGATATTTAGTCCTATTAATGAATTATTACAGGTGCTTTTGATTTAATATTATAACCATTCGTACTCCATTTACAATATTCGTTTAAATGCAATTCTCCAGAATTAGTAACTTATAATTTAAGGCTATAAATGCGTTTAGCGAGTAATGAAGTATCTCAAATTGAAATTAAAAGATCTTTACGATTCTTCTATAAATCTTAACTGAGAAATATCCCCACACAATTGATACCATTGGTTTTGAACTAATGTTGTACACCACTCAATTTACTCCTTAATCAGTGTTTTGCTCATATGCATCTCTCTCGCACATAAGGTTATAAAATAACACCATAGGAGCTTTAATCGAAAAATAAAGACTTTTTCAATCAGAGATTAATTTGTTCTTCCGCTACTTAAAACAAACCTAAGTGAGAATTATTCCCACTCGATTGTTGCAGGTGGTTTTGAACTAATGTCGTAAACCACTCTATTAACACCTTTCACGTTGTTAATAATTTGGTTAGAAACATCTGCAAGGAAATCGTATGGTAAATGACACCAATCTGCTGTCATCCCATCAACACTTGATACAGCTCTAAGTGCAACGACGTTCTCATAGGTCCTTTCGTCTCCCATAACGCCAACGCTTTGTACTGGAAGCAACATAACTCCTGCTTGCCATACCTCGTCGTAGAGACCCTTGTTTTTAAGCCCGTTTATGAAGATGTAGTCAACTTCTTGAAGTATACGAACCTTTTCAGGAGTAATATCGCTTAAAATTCTAATTCCTAAACCTGGACCCGGAAAAGGATGGCGACCTAATATAGCCTGTGGCATATCCATTGCTTTTCCTACAACCCTTACTCCATCTTTAAATTGAAGTTTGAGAGGCTCAACAACTTTCAATTTCATGTAGTCAGGTAATCCTCCTACATTATGGTGAGACTTAATAGTAACCGAAGGACCTTTAACCGAAACAGACTCAATGATATCAGGATAAATTGTTCCCTGCCCAAGCCATTTTACGTTTTCTATTTTATGAGCTTCTTCGTCAAAAACTTCAATAAATGCGTTCCCAATAGCCTTTCTTTTAGCCTCCGGATCTGTTAGTCCTTCTAATGCCTTGTAAAAGCGGTCTTTGGCATCTACTCCTTTTACATTAAGGCCAAGTCCATTATATGAATCGAGTACCTCTTGATATTCGTTTTTCCTTAATAAGCCGTTGTCAACAAAGATGCAGTGAAGGTTTTTACCAATTGCTTTGTGAATTAGCATTGCAGCAACTGAGGAATCTACTCCGCCAGATAAACCCATTACAACTTGATCATCTCCTAACTCCGCTTTAAGTTCTGCAACTGTAGTATCTATAAATGAATCTGCCGTCCAGTTTTGGCTACAACCACAAATTCCAACTAGAAAGTTTTGCAACAACTGCTTGCCATCAGTGCTGTGAGTTACCTCAGGGTGAAACTGAATCGCATATGTATCTTCGCCATCAAACTGAAATGCCGCCACTTCAACACTTTCAGTAGATGCTATTACCTTTGCATTACTTGGCAACGCTTTAATGGTGTCCGCATGAGACATCCAAACTTGCGAGTTAATATCTAAGCCTTCTAATAATGGGTTTCCTTGAGCAATTGAGCTTAGCAAAGCTCTACCATATTCTCTTGTAGTACTTGCTTCTACCCTTCCACCTTCTGTTTGTGCCAAAAGTTGAGCCCCATAACACACACCTAATACCGGTACTTTACCCTTAAAACGAGAAAAATCTATTCTAGGTGATTCTTCATCTCTTACCGAACAAGGACTTCCAGAAAGAATAATACCTTTGACATTTTCACTTATTTCAGGAATTTTGCTAAAAGGATGAATTTCGCAATAGACATTTAATTCTCGAACTCGGCGAGCAATTAATTGTGTATACTGTGAGCCAAAATCAATGATTAAAATTTCTTCGTTCATTATTCAAAATCTGGATAAATGAGATATTTTTTTCTCGAAAGTTTGTATTCAGCAAGTGGTTTTTCCCACTTGGATTGTATTTGTTCAGCTGTCTTTCCAGCTTTTATGTCTTGAATCACCCAATTATTACCCATTAGAAGGTTAAAGAAATTCTCATTAGTGAAAAAGCCTTTTGGATTGGTTGATTTGGAATAAAAGTCAATAAGGTAATCAAGCGTAAACTTATCTTCAAATGCACTTGAATTTCTTAAATCCATTCCAAAGCACTTCACTCCTTCATTTACCGGATCCTTCGCTCCAGGTTTATCTACTGGCGTAAAGCTAAAGTCTCCATAAGCCTTTAGAGGACCTCCAATCACTTGAAACTGCATATCTGTTCCTCTACCAACACTAATAACTGTTGGTTCAAAAAAGCAAATACTTGGATAAAGATATATTGATTGGTTATTCGGAAGGTTCGGAGATGGTTTTATTGGAACTTCGTATTTCGATTTGTGATCATAATTTGAACAAGGAATCACAGTCAAATCGCAATGTTGTTTCGTCCAGCCTTCTCCATTGATCATTTGAGCCATTTCACCCAATGTTAGGCCATGTACAACTGGAATAGGATTTAGGCCAACAAATGATTTGAAATCTTTTTCTAGAACTGGTCCAGCAACGTAATGACCATTAGGATTTGGTCTATCAAGTACTATTAATGGAATATCTTGTTCTCCTGCAGCTTCCATCACATAATGTAAAGTACTACTGTAAGTGTAAAAACGAGCTCCCACATCCTGAATATCAAATATTAGGACATCTATTCCAGCAAGCATTTCTGGGCTTGGCTTTTTATTTTTTCCATAAAGTGAAAATACAATAATTCCAGTTTTTCCATCCTTACCATCCTTTATAGTTGCACCTGCACTAGCTTCGCCTCTAAAACCATGCTCTGGTGCATATATTCCTTTCACATTTTCGCCAAGACTTAAAAGTGTGTCTAGCAGATGACTATTACCCACTGTGGATGTATGATTTACGACAAGTCCTATTTTCTTTCCTTTTACCAAAGGCAGATACTTATCCAATCTCTCCGCACCTACTGTGATTTTTTCGGTGGTTTTAATTTCATTTCCTTTAGTTTTACAACTCGAAAGGCATATAATTGTAAAAGCTACTAAAACAACTCGAAACTGGGGGCTTAGATATTTCATAATGAATCTGGAACAACTTCTCGCAAAAAAAATAAGAATCACAAAAGGCCAAGCTTTTTCTTCCACAGTTTTAAAAGTGGGAGTTATTAGTGTTGCTTTAGGTGTTGCTGTTGTTTTGATATCTTTTGCGGTTCTCTTAGGGTTCAAGGAAACTATCAAAGAGAAGTTATTTACAGTTTCTTCTCATTTGCAGATAAGCAAAATTACATTGAATCAGTCGTATGAAGAAGCTCCTTTCGTTTTTAATTCTGAAATTCAGGGAATTCTAAAAAATAACACAAACATTGCACGCTTTGATCCAATTATTCAAAAGTCGGCAATTCTTAAATCGGAAAAGGAAATTAACGGTGTTTTACTCAAAGGCGTTGCTGATTCATTCGACTGGAAAGCATTTAATGTCAATATGGTTGCAGGTCGAGCAATTGAGTTAGATTCTTCATACAGCAAAGAAATTGTCCTTAGCCAAACCCAACTAAAATTACTAAACGTCAAATTAGGCGATGAAATATTGATTTATTTTATCCAAAATCCGCCACGTGCTCGAAAACTAAAAATTGTAGGAGTATACAATACAGGTATTCCTGAGTTAGATGAAAGTTTTGCTTTGGTAGACATCCAACTCTTACGTAGAATTAACAATTGGGAAGAAAATGAAATCGGACATGTAGAAGTTTTCTTAAATGACTTCAAAAAACTGGACCAATCGGCTAGCAAATTGTATGAAAGCTTACCTCAAGATCTTTTGATAAAGCCTATTACGAGGTTTTTACCTCAGTTTTTTGATTGGTTTAACCTTTTGGATAGAAACATAATCATCGTTATCATATTGATTGTTGCGGTTGCAGGATTCAACATGATTAGCGTATTGCTCATTATGATTATGGAACGAACACCAATGGTTGGGCTCTTAAAATCCTTAGGAACATCCAATGCTAGTATTCAAAAGATTTTTACAATTAATGCCTTTAACATCATTTTTAAAGGCTTACTGATTGGAAATCTAATTGCAATGGGAGTTTGCTTAATTCAATACTATTTCAAAATAATCCCATTGGAGGAGGAAAGCTACTACATGAGTGCCATGCCTATCCAATGGGACTGGATGATATTTTTATTTGTGAATGTGGGAATTACACTTTTTGTAGGCTTAATTGCCTACTTACCTACAATCTCTATTAGAAAGATAAGCCCAGTTAAGGTATTGAAATATAAAGACTAGTAACGGTCTATCTCTAAAGAAGACATTGCACTTGACATCTTTACTTCTATCTTTTTAGAAGCAGATTTATAATTACTAGTTACGTAATACTCTCCTTCTTTGGTGAAACCTTCAAAGTCTTTAGAGTTAAAAATTCCATTCATTTTGATTCTACATCCAACTGGCTCTGGGATGTTTAATCTAATACTTGCAACTCCACTAGAAACATCAATTTTCATTTCATCTTGATTTGCTCCTAACTTTAGGTCTACACTTGCAGCACCTGTTTCTATGTCTAATTCTTCAATTTTATATTTTGACAGATCGAAGTTCAAATCACCTGCACCCAACTTAATGTCTATATCCCAAATCGGCTTCGTATTTAATTTTAAATAAACGTCGTTTTGGAGATCAAAGTCTTCATTAATTTTGAATCTATTGTTTTGATTCTTAGACTTCATGTTAAACTCAATGTCGTGCAAATTACCTTTGATTTGATCTGAGAGCCTATAAGTACCAGCAGTTAATGACGTTTTAGCTTCAAAAATATTATCAGTAGTTTCAGATAAATGAAACTCTGCGGCTCCACCACCAAAATCTAACTTTGCTCTTTCTACAGCTGAATTCATAGGAAGAGAATAATCTTGCTCTATTATATTTCCATCACTCTTTTTGACATTTTCATCACTATCACCAAAGTCAAAATCATCACTATCTTCAGTGTCATAATCGAAGTGAAAGTCATTATCTATTTTGTCAGTAACTCGGTCAATCCCATCTGAAGCTGACGAATAAATCGCTAACGGAATAGTAAAAGCAATACAAAGTGCTGTAACGGTGTTGAAAAAAGCCTTCTTGGGGTGCACTATTACAGCCAAACCACCTATTAAGAGAAGGGCAGGCCAAAACCTAGCAATTTGGCGAAAGCTGAAATTTATTAGATCATAATTGAATGCTAAAAGAAAGAATCCGAAAGCAACCAATAAGGCTCCAAAAAAAACACTACTTCTGTTTTTCATAATTGATATTGATATATTTTCTATGCTTTCAGAATTCCTTATTCTGATCTGGATTATTGAAGTTGTCGAAATTATCTCCCTCGGTTCTATCTTTGATAATTAACCATACCCCTAAGCCCACTAAAAATAAAGGCCACATTTTTCCAATGTATGAGAAAAGGTTGATACCAAAGAATGTTTTGACTGCGAAGAAACCTCCTAAAACTATAAGGATGATTCCGCCTACGAGATTTCCGTTTTTAGATTCTCTGCTCATTGTATTGAAATTAGATGTTTGAAATGATGTATTTGTTATTGATGCGTCGTTTGTTGAATCAAAAGCATATTCATACGAATTAACTGGTAAAATGATCCATAAAATTACGTAGGCAATAAAAATGGGAACTGGTGTAAAAAAAAGTATTGCAAAAACGACCCTAATAATTACGGGGTCAATACTGAAATGCTTCCCGAGCCCAAGTGCAACTCCACCTAACACGGTATTGCCATTTTTTATTCTATGTAATTTCTCTTTCATTGTTATAGTTTTTCATATTTGATATTGTAAAGATGAAAAACTATAACTTCAATAATGCCTAGAAATACATGAATGGCATGAAGGCTTGATAGATGCTTGATTTAATATTCTAAAAAGATTAATCCTCAAGTAATTCTAAAATTTCCATTAAATCACCGTAGTCACTGAACCCAGGCCTAGATTCGTCACCTCCCTGCAGAACTATTCCGAATGGTTGGTCTTTTAGGAGTAATTGCGAAATACTGTTCTCATCCCATCGGTTTTCTACATAGTGTTTATCTGTAAGACTACCATATTGATTCTCATCAATATCCTTAACGATGACATTTCCAGCACTTGATTTATCATTGCTATTTTCAATAAAAAACGGTATTTCATCTCCCATCCAATCTACTTGATTGTCATTTACAATAAGAAAATCTGGTTCTATTTCTTTTAAATCTACCTTCTCGGTTCCTTCAAAATTTGAGATATCGACTCCTATACTAATGCCAACAAGCCAATTTTTTATTTCTTTTATTTTTTCAAAAGGTAGTGTATTCTTATTGTTAGGATCAAGGTCAAAACAAATAAAATTGACTCCCATCCCAGCACAATAGCGTGCATCAGATAAATTGTTTATTCCTTTAACCAAAACTTTTCTCTTTAACATACGATTCAATATTTACTGCAAAACTAAGAAATGGAACTTATTGTAGCCTATTCTTTGTAATTTTGTCGAAACAATCTGAACGGAGGGCTTTGAACCCTTGCTGCAAAAATGAGTAAACACGGAAGAATATTAGTAGCCATGAGTGGCGGAATTGACAGCTCACTAGCTGCTGTAATGTTACATGACGAAGGCTACGAAGTCATAGGTATGACCATGAAAACATGGGATTATGCGGCCTCTGGAGGTAGTAAAAAAGAAACAGGCTGTTGTAGCCTAGACTCTATAAACGATGCAAGGAATATTGCAGTAGATCTTGGTTTCCCACATTATATCCTGGACATTAGAGCTGAATTTGGCGATTCAGTAATTGATCATTTCACAGGAGAATATTTAGAAGGTAGAACACCCAACCCATGTGTGTTATGTAATACACATATAAAGTGGGATGCACTTTTAAAAAGAGCGAATAACCTTGATTGCGAACATATTGCAACTGGTCACTATGCCAAAATAAGAAATGAAAACGACAGGTTTGTCATTTCTAGAGGAGTTGACAACTTCAAAGACCAAAGCTACGTACTGTGGGGTATTTCTCAAGAAAGTCTTGCGAGAACAATATTGCCTCTTGGCGGTTTGAAAAAGTCGGAAATTTACGAAATGGCCAAAGAAAGGAAATTCTACGATTTAGTTAATAAATCTGAATCGTACGAAATATGCTTTGTACCAGACAATGACTACCGCGGATTCTTAAAAAGAAGGGTTGACGGATTGGAAGAAAGAGTAGCTGGAGGAAACTTTGTGCTAGAAAATGGAACTGTTGTTGGTAAACATCAAGGATACCCTTTCTACACGATTGGGCAACGTAAAGGACTTGGCATAGCAATGGGCTACCCAATCTTCGTAACTGAAATACGCAAAGACACCAACGAGGTTGTTTTAGGTACAGAAGAGTATCTCAAAAAAGATGGGATGCATGTAGCTAAGCTAAATATGCAGAAATACGCTTCTTTAGAAGGAAAGTCATTGGAAACTACTACCAAAGTAAGATATAAAGATGCTGGTACTGCCGCAACTATTTCTCAAATAGGAAGAGATAAAATGGAGGTCATCTTTGACGAGCCAGTGAACGCAATTGCTCCAGGGCAAGCTGCTGTTTTTTACGAAGGCGAAGATGTGATTGGTGGCGGATGGATCACCAAAAGTTTTCACAAAGACAAGAATCAAGTTGAAATGCATGAAAACTTAAATCTTTGATTTATATTTAGTTTCAGGAAAGCTATAACGATGAAAAAAATACTACTAACTGTATCTATAACTTGTTTGAGCCTTGGATTTAGTTTTGGTCAAGGTCTATACCTTGTCAAATTGAAAGACAAGACTAACTCAACATATTCTCTTTCAAATCCAAATGAGTTTTTAAGCCAAAGGGCAATTGAAAGAAGACAAAAACAAGGAATTTCTATAACAGAACAAGATTTTCCTGTAAACAAGACATACCTATCTCAGATTACATCTCAGGGAGTAAAAGTAGTATATTCTTCTCGCTGGCTAAATGCCGTACTTATTGACGCAACTCAAACTGGACTTGAAAAAGTGCTTGCACTACCTTTTTCTAATGGTATAGAAGGCAATGGAGATGTAAGGGTAGCGATCAACTCGAGAAAGAGTAATATCAATGTAGAAGAACAATTTATTGATATTGACCCAGGCACTTCTCGTAATCAACTGGAAATGCTGGGTGTAGATCAAATGCACAAAGAGAATTTCACTGGAAAAGGAGTACTTATTGGAATTTTGGATTCAGGATTCTCAAATGCTGATAAGTTGGATGTATTCAAAGACATCTTTACAGAGAATCGTGTTTTAGATACTTACGACTTTGTAAACCGTGAAACGAATGTTTACAATGACCATACTCATGGTACCAATGTATGGAGCTGTATTGGTGCTAAATTAGACGGTCAGTTACTCGGAACCGCACCAGATGCTAGTTTCGCATTATTCAAAACCGAAGATGTCTATTCTGAGACAAGATTAGAAGAAGCAAATTGGCTTTTTGCAGCTGAGAGAGCAGATAGCCTTGGTGTTGATGTCATTAACACTTCTTTAGGCTATACAACTTTTGATAATTCAAATCAAAACTACTCCTATCAAGATTTAAATGGTGATAAAGCATTAATTACAAGAGCAGCTGATTGGGCAGCTTCTAAAGGAATAGTAGTAGTAGTTTCAGCAGGTAACTCTGGAAACGATGCTTGGAGGTATATTGGAACTCCAGCAGACGCAGATTCTGTAATTTCTGTAGGAGCAGTGGATGCTGATCAAAACTATGCTAGTTTCAGTTCCATAGGACCACGAGTAGATGGCATGGTAAAACCAGAGGTTTCTGCTAAAGGCTCTAGAACTACTCTTGCTTCGCATCAAAACTCCGTGGTACAAGGAAACGGTACATCCTTTTCTGCACCATTGATTGCAGGAATGATGGCTGACTTTATTCAGGCTTTTCCAAATCTTACAGCAATGGAGCTGCGTGATATTTTGATTCAGTCTAGTAGTCTATTTGGAAGCCCAAACGAGTTAATTGGCCATGGAATTCCTAGTTACTTGAGAGCTAAGGACATTGCTAATATTCAGAATTTGATAAAATCTACTGATAAAGATGTACTTGTTTTTCCAAACCCTTCGGTTTCTGAAGAAGGTCTTAAGGTCCTTGTAATTCCTGAAAATTATGGTAGTTCGTTTGAAGCAGCGATATATGACTTAACCGGAAGAGTAGTTTTTCAGAATAACTTTAACAACAAGATTTTCCAAATAAATATCAATAAGAGCATTACACCAAGCGGTAGTTATGTCTTAAAGGTTTGGAATGAAAACTTTAGTTTCTCTGAGAAAATAATGGTGAATTAAATACACTTCTTCACCATGCGGAGGATACTTGGCTCTTGCGTATAATTTTCAATTGTGTCAATTGAAATCCACTCTAAAGCATTTGATTCTTCGTTTTGAATAGGTTTTATATTGTCTTGTAAAACAAACTTGAATCTAACATCGTAATGATCGTGTGCAGGTACACCTTTACGCTCGGGGATTGAATGGATGTCAATATCGAAGATCTTTTCTTTTTGAGGGCCTACTTCTATTCCAGTTTCCTCTAAAACCTCTTTTCTCGCAACTCTAAATACATTTTCATCTCCATCGCAGTGACCTCCAGGCTGAAGCCACTTATTTAGTTTTTTGTGGTGAATAAGTAACACTTCTTCTGTTTTCTCGTTCAATAACCAAGCAGAAGCAGTAATATGGCCAATAAGTAATGATCTTTCAAAACAGTTTTCGTTCTCTTGCATAAAGCTTAATAATCGCTCACACATTGCTTTCTCTGTTTGGTCAAAAGGAAGATAATTCTCAACTTGTTGCACCAATTCTTTTCTTGTCATTCTTTTAACACTTTATGAACAAATACTTTATCTCTTTTCTTATCCTAATTGCTGGATTCGGCCTTAAAGCTCAAATTACTCCACAGCCTAGCCCAGGAGCAAGTTTCTCACAAACCGTGGGAATAACAAGGATAATTGTAGAATATTCTCGTCCCGCAGTACGAGGACGCGAGATTTTTGGAGGACTGGTTCCAAATGGTAAAATTTGGCGTACAGGTGCTAATGCACCAACTATTTTTAGTGTCTCCAATGATGTAATAATCAATGGTGCTGAGCTAAGAGCTGGTGATTATGCAGTCATGTCTATTCCATTCGAAAAAGAATGGATATTGATTTTTTCCAACAATTTAGAAACTACGGAAGCTACTTACAACGAAGCCGATGATGAGCTTAGAGTTCATGTAGAATCATACGAAATCGAATTAACTGAATCATTTACAATTGATATTAGTAACATTTCTAATGATGCTGCATACCTTAATTTCTATTGGGCAAATAAAGCAATTACAGTAGAGATTAAAGTGAATAATGAAGCTACAGTTAATTCTGCGGTGGAGCAGAAAACATTAGAGACTGCAGGAGCTTTCTTGCAGGCAGCTGAGTATTTTGTTAACAATAATTTGAATACGGTTAAAGCTTTAGAATATGCAAATCACTCTATTGAGTTGAAGCAAACTTTCCGAAACACTTGGATAAAATCTGTGATTTTACGTAAGCTTAAAAGAAACACCGAGGCATTAGAATTTGCCGAAAAAGCAAAGGTATTAGGTGAAACTGATCCTGTTTACAGCTTTTTCAAGTATAGTATTGATCAATCGATCGTTGAGTTACGAGCTTTAGTTCCTAGAAATTAAGGGACAATTTAGTTCATTACTGCAATCCCATTTGGCTTCTCTCCAACTGCGATTTCTTTTTCTACTTCCTTGGTTTCACAATTGATGAACTTTAGTGTATTAGCTCCCTGATTTATCAAAAGTGCTCTTTTATCATTGTCAAAGAACTTTACCATGTGAGGATCACCTTCTGATTTTACCATTGCTGTTTGAGCCCATTTGCCATCTACTTTTTTAAAGATATTTACCGAATTCATCATGGAATTACAAACCCACAATTCATTTAATAGAGCATTATAAGCAACATTTCCTGGCATAAAATTAAGATCTAGGAAATCAGTAACTGCAAACTTTTCTAGGTCTACAAAGTTTACTGACTTTCGCTGCATATTACTGACTAAAACTACATTATCATATCCCGGCCATACATTGGCAGGATAATTATCTACTTTTATTTGTTTCAAAAGCTCCTTGGACTGGACGTCTATTACATTTAGAAATGTACTTTCACCACAAGTAACCAAAGCATATTTCCCATCTTTAGAAAATATAACTTCGGAAGGATCGGCATCAACAGTAATTTCAGTTTTCAATTCACCTGAAGCCCTGTCATACACCATAACCTTTCCAGAATGACTCATTTTCGCTGTCCACATTTCACTTCCATCTGGGCTAAAGGCAACATTGTGATTTACCATTGGAATCTGAATGTCATGAATTGCTTTTCCCGTTTTGGCATCCAATTTTAATATTCCACCAGGAATTGTCATTCCGTGTAAGGCAGTATGCCCTTTAGAGAAGTCGTATGCAGGGTTTGCTACTGCAAGAAACTGATTATCTGGACTTAAGTATACATGATGTGGAAATCGATCATTTGAGGTTTTAAGCTCAAAACTTTCTGCAACTTCCTGTTTTTCAAGGTTAATTACGGATATAGTTCTATCTCCGCCATTCACTACATATGCCTTATCGAAGTTTAAGTTTGTAGCTATAGGCTGTTTTTTGCAAGCCACAACACCGATCAATAAGGATAAAGAAATAAGTATTTTTTTCATAAAAAAAGCGTCATCTAGTAGATAACGCTTAAAATTATATTTTGACTAAAATTTGAATCAGTTTTTTAACAACGAAATTACATTTTGTAACAAAAGTTTGAAAGAATCAATCAAAAAAGCTCCAAAAGTACTAGCAATGCTACTTCTTTTACTCTCTGTTAAATCGTCTTGAAAAGTCCCAATTTGCATTACACTTACCTCTTCATTTAAAAGTGAACTTGAAACAGTTTCACCTTTAAAAGTTTCTACTTGATTAGTTTTTGCTCTTACGTATTTATTGTTTTCAGCAACTCCGAAAGAACTCAACATCAATATAGTTAAGACCGAACTTAGAAAAATGGAAGCTTTTTTCATGTGATTTTAGTTTTGACTTTATCAAAATTACAATTAATTCGGTAAATCACCAACCATATCTTCAGGCTTTACCCACTCATCAAACTCATCAGCAGTAAGATAACCTAGTCCTACAGCTGTTTCTTTTAAGGTTGAACCATTTAAATGAGCAGTTTGTGCTATTTCGGCTGCTTTATAGTATCCAATTTTAGTATTTAAAGCTGTAACTAACATCAAAGAGTTGTTTAACTGACGCTTGATATTGGCCTCAATTGGCTTTAATCCTACAGCACAATTATCATTAAAGGAAACACAAACATCGCCAATAAGCTTTGCTGAGTTCAAGAAATTATGAATCATCATTGGCTTGAAAACATTAAGTTCAAAGTGTCCATTTGCTCCACCAACGTTGATAGCAACATCATTTCCGAGAACTTGTGCCGCAACCATTGTCATTGCTTCTGACTGGGTTGGATTTACTTTTCCTGGCATGATAGAAGAACCTGGCTCATTGCTCGGAATTTCTAATTCGCCAATTCCAGACCTTGGTCCCGATGACAGCATTCTGATATCATTACCTATCTTCATTAAACTTACTGCTACTGTTTTCAGTGCTCCATGAGATTCCACAATGGCATCGTGTGCTGCAAGTGCTTCAAATTTATTCTCTGCCGTAATAAAAGGTAAACCAGTAAGCGATGCGATGTGCTTAGCTACGTTTTCAGAATACCCTTTAGGCGTATTAATGCCAGTTCCTACAGCAGTACCTCCGAGAGCAAGTTCCGATAAATGATCAAATGTATTTTTAATCGCTTTGATCCCGTGATTTAATTGAGACACATATCCAGAAAGCTCTTGACCTACCGTAAGCGGTGTAGCATCCATAAAGTGGGTTCTACCGATTTTAACAACATTCATGTATTCTTTAGACTTTGCAGCCAATGTGTCACGTAATTTTTCTATACCGGGAATTGTTGTTTCCACCAATATCTTTAATGCAGCAATGTGCATAGCAGTAGGAAAAGTATCGTTGCTAGACTGAGACTTATTTACGTCATCATTAGGATGAAGAACTTTGTCTTTATCCCCAAGAGAACCTCCATTCATGACATGAGCTCTATAGGCAATTACTTCATTGCAGTTCATGTTACTTTGCGTACCTGAACCAGTTTGCCATACAACAAGCGGAAAAGAGTCATCGAGCTGTCCTGCAAGAATTTCGTCACATACTTTACCAATCAAATCACTTTTGTTGGCATCCAGCACGCCTGCCTCTTTATTCGTAATCGCTGCTGCTTTCTTAAGATATGCGAAAGCTTTGATGATTTCGATAGGCATCTTATTGGTATCCTTAGCAATATTGAAATTTTCAATTGATCGCTGAGTTTGAGCTCCCCAATAAACGTTTGCTGGTACTTTTACTTCACCAATGGTGTCTTTCTCTATTCTATATTCCATGTTGTTAGCTGTCTGTAATTTTGACAAAAATAAGCCACAAGATCGCCTTGTTCAAGAAAAAACAAAGATTGTTTCCCAATGTCATATTCTCACCTAGAAATTAGAGAAAATACTAATTGAACATTTGACTTTAAAACAAGTTCTTTGTTAAAAACATACACTCGATATGAACTACAAAAAACTAATTGCCTCCATATTAATTTGTCAAGCTGCTGGGATTATAGGATCATTTTTTACCATAAGCTCTATTGATAGCTGGTACGCAACACTCAACAAACCTTCGTTTAATCCGCCAAGTTGGCTTTTTGGCCCAGCCTGGATCACGCTTTACTTTTTAATGGGTATTGCTCTATATCTAGTGTGGAACATGGAAAGAAGAGATAAAATATGGAAAAATGCGATTGCAATTTTCTCAGTTCAGCTCATTTTAAATGTAGCATGGTCTATTATATTTTTTGGAATGGAACAACCACTTTTAGCTGGTTTTGAAATAATTATCCTTTGGGTATTTATACTTTTAACAATTATTTATTTCGGAAAATTAAATAAAACTGCAGCTTACCTGCTTGTGCCGTATATTTGCTGGGTGACATTTGCCTCTGTTTTGAATTGGGCAATTGTAACCTTAAATTAAAAGATTGCACAAAAGGTCAACTTGGAATGAAAAAAAACATAATACTCTTACTTCTTTTTGTCACGTATATAGTTAATGGACAATCAAGTAAGTTAATAATTAATGTAAAAACTTCTCCTGAATTAACAAACAATCAAGCTTCTGAAGGACGCTTGATGTTGTTTTTGAATCAAAACCCAGCAGTTGATCCTAAAGACGGAACTTGGCCTATGAAGAAGTCAAGAAGCATAATTTTTGCTAAGAATATATCAACATGGAAAGGCGGGACGGAAATAAATAGTGATGCACAAACCCCTTGGCAGTCGACAGAAGTATTTGGCTTAAATGATATTCCAAAAGGCAAATATTACCTCCAAGTGCTTTATGCTCAATCCAAGGATGAGTCAAGAATAGATGTTCCTGGAGATTTATACAGCAAACCAGTATTAATTGACTTGACTAAAAATGCCAATCTCGATGTTCAGTTGACAGAAAAGGTAGCCAATAGAAGTCTTATTGAGCATAAATTAGTTCAGGATTTTACGCAGCAAAGTCAAGCATTGAGCAATTGGTGGTCAAAGCCAATGTCAGTAAAAGCTTCTATATTATTGCCAAGCGGTTATTTTGAAAATCCCGATAAGCGTTATCCTGTTCGCTACAACGTGGCAGGTTACGGAGGTAGGTACGATAGAATTAATAGACTTCTCAAACAAGAAGAATTCAAAACATGGTGGGAGTCGGATAATGCTCCTCAAGTAATTACTGTTTTTCTCGATGGTGAAGGGCCATTTGGAGATTCCTACCAATTGGACTCTGATAACAATGGGCCATTTGGCCAAAATTTAGTTGAAGAATTGATTCCAACCGTGGAGAAGCTGTTTAGAACAAACGGAAAACGTTATACCGATGGTTGCTCTACAGGAGGTTGGGTTTCTTTAGCGTTACAGCTTTTTTATCCAAAGACCTTTGATGCATGTTACTCTTACAGTCCTGACCCCGTTGACTTTAGCGACATGCAGTTAATGAATATTTATAATGATGAAAATGCATTCATAAGCGAGTTTGGACTTGATCATCCAAGTAAGAGAAGTAGAGATGGCGAGCCTGAATTTACTGTAAGGCAAGAGATTAATTACGAAAATATTCAAGGTAAAAACAGTACTTGGACTACTAGCGGTCAGCAATGGGGTGGCTGGAATGCAGTTTATAGCCCGAATTCAAAAGATGGAACTCCTACCCCACTCTTTGACCCCAAAACTGGTAACATTGACAAAAGCGTAGCTGAAAACTGGAAAAAGTATGACTTACTAAAACTAGTTCAGGACAACTGGAGTACGCTTGGACCTCAAATACAAGGGAAAGTAAATATTGTAATGGGTGATATGGACAACTACTACCTCAACAATGCTTTGAGAAAATTTGACAGTTTTATAAAAACTACTGAAAGTCCAAAATCAGACGCGAATATTATCTTTAAGGCTACGGAAGGTCATTGCGATAGTTATTCTCACAGAAAGGTTTTGGAGCAAATTGGTGAGTTAAACTAGCGACGAAATGAGAATTCTTGAAGAATTAGAAAGAACATCAAATGAGGCTTTAAAGTACTTTGAACTTCCTGAAAGTGAAATGTCAAAGAACTACGGTCCTGAGAAGTGGAACATTAAACAAATATTGGTTCATTTAGCAGATGCAGAGGCTGTTCTTTTGGAACGGATAAAACGTACGATTTCAGAAGAAAATCCAACTGTCATCGGTTTTGACCAAGATTTATGGGAAGAGAAATTATCATATAATACTTTGCCATTAGAACTGAGTAAGGAAATCTTTGTAGCAAATAGAAAGTCAATATCTTTTCTAGCCAAAGAGTTCTACCAAAAGGAAGGAAACAGAATCAATACACATAATATTGTTGGTGTTAAAACGCTAAAGGATGAATTTGACAAGGTAATTTGGCACAGCGAAGGGCATTTAGATCAAATTAAAATAGCTTTGAAATCATGACAACAAAAAACATTTCTGATCTACTTATTAGAGAATTAAACCTTCTCAAAAAAGAGATTGAAGCTTATTCCAACGAAGAAAACCTTTGGAAAGTGGCTGATGGTATAACCAATTCTGCTGGAAACTTAGCTCTACACCTTATTGGAAACCTTAATACATACATAGGAGCTGAATTGGGAAAAACTGGTTATATAAGAAACAGAGAAGCAGAATTTGCTGACAAGAATATCCCCAAAGCAGTCATTATTGCGGACATTGAGAAGCTTATTCCAGTAATTTCAACTACTCTTTCAGTCATTAAAGAGAAACAATTAAGCGAAAAATATCCATTACTAGTTTTCAAAGAAAAAGCAGAAATTGGTTTCTTCTTAATCCATCTTCACGGTCATTTGACTTATCATCTAGGACAGATAAATTATCATAGAAGGTTGCTTGACAATTGAATTATATGACAAAGAAAACAAAATTAATCATAGGCATAATATTAAGCACTTTAGGTCTATTAAGTGTAATTATGGGGGTTTATGTCATTCCAGAAGGTAACGACTTTTTGGAAGACCTTGGATACTTTGTATTTGCCGGAGGGCTAATATTTGTAACGCTTGGCTCTAGCCTTGTTGGAGGGAAAAATTGACGTAACTCAGAATTGAGGTTCGGAGATAAAAGCAGGAAGTTTTCGATGCTTGTAAGTTTTAAACTTTCCTTCTGAGTCCTTGAAATGTAATTTAAAAGGCTAAAGAATGGAGGTAATTGAATGAACGTTAACGGAAATTTCAACTTTTCCAGCTTCCTATTTACTACTCCATAACTATTCAACTAAATCTCTTACACCTTTCGCTCTATCTCCTTCAAATTCTCCATCTTTTTGTTTCTGAGGAAGCCATTGATATCTTCGAAATGTTCTTTAACTCGCTTATTACCAAACTCAAATACTTTGGTAGCCAAGCCATCCAAGAAATCTCTATCGTGAGAAATTAAAATGATGGTGCCTTCAAATGCATTTAAAGCATCTTTTAAAATGTCCTTTGTCCTGAGATCTAAATGGTTGGTAGGCTCATCGAGAATTAACAGGTTTACAGGTTCTAGCAATAGTTTGATCATTGCAAGTCTAGTTTTTTCTCCTCCCGAAAGCATTTTTACTTTCTTGTTCAACTCATCACCTCTAAAAAGAAATGCACCTAGCAAGTCCTTCACTTTCGTTCTTATTTCACCTTTGGCGATATTATCAACAGTATCAAAAACCGTCAGTTCTTCGTCCAAGAGAGAAGCTTGATTTTGAGCAAAGTAACCGATTTCACAGTTATGGCCTACTTTTAAATCACCCTCAAATTCTATTTCACCCATGATGGCTTTTACCATCGTAGATTTTCCCTCTCCGTTTTTACCAACAAATGCAATTTTCTCCCCTCTTTCGATGGTTAATTGTGCATTTTTGAAAACTACATTTTCACCGTATGACTTACTTACTTGATCGGCTATCACAGGATAATTCCCAGATCGTGGAGCAGGTGGAAATTTTATATTGATGTGCGAAGTATCTATTTCATCTACTTCTACAATATCCAGTTTCTCAAGCATTTTTACCCTAGATTGAACCTGTAGAGTTTTGGAATAGGTGCCTTTAAAACGATCAATAAACTCTTGCGTATCTGCAATCATTTTCGCTTGATCATTGAATTGTTTTTGCTGCTGCTCTAGCCTTTCTTTTCGTAATTGTAGGTAATGAGAATAATTCACTTTGTAATCGTAAATTTTCCCTTGTGTAACCTCAATGGTGCGATTGGTTACATTATCCACGAATGTTCTATCGTGCGAGATTAGTATTACTGCTTTGGAACTATTGATCAAAAAATCCTCTAACCATTGGATAGATTCAATATCCATGTGGTTTGTAGGCTCATCGAGTAAGATTAAATCTGGTTTCTGAAGCAGAATTTTCGCCAATTCTATTCTCATTCGCCATCCACCACTAAACTCACTAGAAGGACGATGAAAATCGGCCCTTGAAAACCCTAAACCTTGTAAGCATATTTCTATTTCTGCATCGTAGTTAATTTCTTCTATAGAATAATATTTTTCACTCAAGTCCGAAACACGCTCAATGATGTTCATGTAGGCATCAGACTCATAATCTGTCCGAGTTTCAAGTTGAGTATTGAGCTCGTCGATTTCTTTTTTCATACCAAGCACAGCAGAAAAAGCCTTCGCAGTTTCTTCAAAAACTGTGGTATCATCAAGAGTTAATAAGTGCTGCGGTAAATAAGCAATAATTGCGTCTCCTGGGGCAGAAATTTTACCTCTTGTAGGCTTCGTGACACCGGCAATGAGTTTTAACAAAGTAGATTTACCCGCTCCATTCTTACCCATGAGGCCTATTCTATCCTTGTCATTGATGTTAAAAGTGACATCACTAAAAAGTGTTGCTCCACTGAATTCTATTGCAATATTATCTACCGAAATCATCTATTTTTTGCTCAAATTGGCCGCAAAGATAGTTATAAGCCAATGAGTTGCTATGTGGGCTTGGGATATTTTTAGTTTCTGGGTGCTTATACCTTGCATAACATGAATGTTGGTCAATTAAAAAAAGAATTTTCAGAAGCGATTTTAGCACCAAAAAAATAGCTAATTTCCACCTTTAAAAACCATAGCCAGTATGAAGCAAAATATCCTATTCATTTTTCTACTTTTCACATTCTCTTCGTGTTTTAAACAAACAGCAAATTCCGAAACAGAAAAGTGGGAATCAATTGCGGAAAATGTTGAAATCATTCGAGACGATTTTGGTGTACCACACATTTATGGTAAAACGGATGCCGAGGCTGTTTTTGGATTACTTTATGCACAATGTGAAGACGACTTTAATCGTGTAGAGCAAAACTACATTTGGGCAACAGGTCGCTTGGCAGAAACTGAAGGTGAAAGTGCACTTTACAGCGACTTAAGAGCAAAACTCTACATGACAGAAGAGGAAGCCAAAATGAATTACGACAAAGCTCCAGATTGGCTAAAAAAGCTTTGTGATGCCTTTGCAGACGGTGTTAACTACTATTTACATACGCACCCAGAAGTAAAACCAAGAGTTATTACTCGTTTTGAGCCTTGGATGCCCTTGTATTTTAGCGAGGGTTCTATTGGGGGTGATATTGAAAGAATTTCAACAAAAAAACTAAAGGACTTCTACGGTCCTCAGGACCAAGCTGCTGTTCATAATGGAATGATTTCTATTGACGATGGTGAGCCAAAAGGAAGCAATGGTTTTGCTATTTCTGGAAAATTAACTGAATCAGGCAATGCAATGCTCTTGATCAACCCGCATACTTCTTTCTTTTTTCGTGGGGAAGTTCATGTGGTAAGTGAAGAAGGCATGAATGCATACGGAGCGGTTACTTGGGGGCAATTCTTTGTATACCAAGGATTCAATGAGAAAAATGGTTGGATGCACACTTCTAGCTATGGAGATGTGATAGACGAATTTGAAGAAACTATCAACCAAGAAGATGGACTAAAATATAAGTATGGTGAAGAAATGCGTCCTGTACAAAGCCAAGAGGTGGTTTTGAAATACAAAGACGGTGACGAAATAAAAGAGAAAACTTTCGCTCATTACAGAACACATCACGGTCCTATCACTCACAAAAATGGAGACAGATGGGTAGCAACTGCTATCATGTGGAAACCGGTGGAGGCTTTGATTCAGTCCTACACACGTACGAAAATGAGTAGCTATGAGGAGTTCGATAAAATGATGGACATTAGGACAAATTCGTCCAACAATACAGTGTACGCAGACTCAGATGGTAATATTGCTTACTACCAAGGTAATTTTATTCCAAAACGTAATTCAAGTTTTGATTTTTCAAATCCTGTAGATGGTAGCAATCCAGCTACAGATTGGTTGGGAGTTCATGAGCTCGACGAAACAATGAAAATCTTTAACCCAGGTAATGGCTGGATTCAAAATTGCAATGCGACTCCATTCACAGCTGCTGGGGAATTTAGTCCTAAGAAAGAAGATTATCCAAATTACATGTGGGGAGTGGGTGAGAATTTTAGACAAATGAATGCGATTAGGCTTTTGTCAAAAGCAGAAAACCTAAACATTGACCGTCTGATTACACTAGCGTATGACCCACTTTTAGTTGGTTTTGAAAAACTAATTCCGGGGATAATCGAAGCGTATGACAAACAAGGTTCTAAAAACCCAAATGCCAAGGAAGCAATAGACATTTTAGGAAATTGGGATTACAAAGTTTCCATCGATTCCAAGGCAATGAGTATTGGGCATTATTACGCTTCGGCATACAGGGATAGTAAAAAAGCTCCAATGGGGATGGATTTGACAGAAGCCATCACTTATTACGGTTCAAAATCTCCTTTAGCGGAAAGAATCTCAATTTTTGAAGAAGCCATTGATCAACTAAAAGCTGACTTCGGCAGTGTTTCAGTTCCTTGGGGTGAAATTAATCGTTACCAAAGGTTGAATGGTGATATTGAGCAAGATTTTAATGATGAAAAACCTAGTCACGCTGTGGGAATGACTTCTAGCCGATGGGGAGCTTTGGCGTCATTTGCAGCCAAGCAATACCCTGGTACCAAAAGAATTTACGGAACATCGGGCAATAGTTTTGTCGCTGTAGTCGAGTTTGGCGATAAAGTAATTGCGAAATCAATGCTCGCAGGTGGTCAAAGCGGTGACCCTAGTTCACCACATTTTGATGACCAAGTGCAGCGATATATTGACGTTCAGTTTAAGGACGTGCCGTATTACAAAGAGGATGTTCTTAAAAGAGCGAAGAAGACATATCATCCGGGTGAATGAGTTCATTATTCTTAAGCAAGTACATTGTTTGCTTCGGGATTTGATTTTTTCACAAGAATTAATTCAAGCTTGTACAAGACTGTAAGTTTTTAGCTTATTTTTATCCGTTAAACTCATTGTAAATATGATAAGAAAGGTCTACTTGGTTTGTATTGTCGCTATAGTTTCTAGCTCTTCTATTGTTTTGGGACAAGGTAAAAAAGCTATTTTGAGCGAATTAGATAAGCAATCTGAAATGTATGGTGACAAAGCCCTTCAAATTTGGAATTTTGCAGAAGTAGGGTACAAAGAGTATAAGAGCTCTCAACTACTTCAAGATTTGCTTAAAGAAAATGGCTTCACCATAGAAGTTGGTGTTGCAGGAATTCCAACCGCTTTTGTGGCAACTTATGGCTCTGGTTCGCCTACCATTGGTATTTTGGGAGAATATGATGCTTTACCGGGTTTATCGCAAGCCGCAGTTCCTGAAAAAACTAGTTTAGGTGCAAATGCTGGTCATGGTTGCGGACATCACCTCTTTGGGGTTGGTTCTGCGGCTGCAGCCATTGCTACAAAAAACTGGATGAAACTAAGCGGACAAAAAGGAACTTTGAAATTCTACGGTACGCCGGCAGAAGAAGGTGGATCAGGCAAAGTATACATGACTCGCGAAGGCTTATTTAATAATGTTGATGTTGTACTTCACTGGCATCCTAGCGATGGAAACAAATCAGATGCTGCGAATTCACTTGCAAATAAAACTGGCAAATTCAGATTTCATGGCTTATCTGCTCATGCTGCAGCTTCTCCTGAGAGAGGGCGTTCAGCTTTAGATGGCTTAGAAGCAATGACGCACATGGTAAATATGATGCGTGAGCACGTGCCAGAAGATGCTAGAATTCATTACATCATAACAGATGGTGGAAAAGCACCCAATGTTGTACCAGATTTTGCCGAGCTTTATATGTACGTTCGTCACCCCAATAGAGATGTAGTAAAAGACATGTGGAATTGGATGGAGCAAATTGCAGAAGGTGCCGCAAAAGGAACGCAAACGACGGTGGACTCGGAAGTTATAGGAGGAGTGCATGACCTTTTGCCAAATGAGTCTCTTGCCCATTTGATGAACAACAACATGAAGCAAATTGGTGGTTTTGCACTAAGTCCCGAAGAAATTGCTTTTGCAAAAAAAATACAGCCAACACCCGGAATGAAAGTTAAGGATTTGGCATCAACTCAGGAAATAGACGAAAGTGTGGTTTCACAAAACGGAGGCTCAACAGACGTGGGAGACATTAGCTGGGTGGTACCAACAATGGCATGTAGAACAGCCACTTGGGTGCCTGGCACTCCTGCCCATAGCTGGCAAGCAGTTGCCTCTGGCGGTACTTCAATTGGCACAAAAGGAATGATTTTGGCAGCAAAAACCTTGGCTACCACAGCTTATGACTTGTTTACAACACCAAGTGAAATTGAAAAAGCAAAAGCTGAATTTGAGAAAAGAAAAGGACCTGATTTTAAGTACGAACCACTCATAGGAAACAGAGCTCCTGCTCTAAACTATAGAGATTAATCCTATGCTACAAGAACCTATTGTTACCAATGATGCAATTTTACTAGGGATTCTTTTAGTTTTCTTATTTCTCATTTTTTGGGGATCAAAATTTGATAATAAATGGTTGGTCAAGATCTTTTCAGTTATTCCTGCACTTTTGCTCTGTTATTTGATTCCCGGCTTGCTCAATAGCTTTAATATCATCAGTGGTGACAATTCCGATTTATATAGAGTTACAACCAATTACTTGCTGCCAGCGGCTCTGATATTGCTTACTTCTACAGCGAATATAAGGGCGATTTTAGGTTTGGGTAAAACTGCATTGCTTACCTTTTTATCAGGAACAGTAGGAATTATTATTGGTGGTCCTTTGGCTTTGTTTATAGTCATGAAAGCTTCGGATAGTTTCGCTGTACAAGTCGTTGACATGGAATATTGGAAAGGCTTAATTACCGTAACTGGAAGCTGGATAGGTGGCAGTAGCAGCCAATTGGCATTGAAGGAAGTATATGGTTGCTCCGAGGAGCTTTTTGCAATCATTCTTGTGCTAGATGCAATTGTGGCAAATATTTGGACAGCAGTTCTCATTTATGGAGCCGGAATTCATCAAAAAATAGACAAATGGCTAAAAGCTGATAGCTCCGCAATTGAAGATGTGAAACAAAGGATATTAGCATACAAGGAGGAAAAGGACAAGCCAGCTGATTTATTGGATTTGAGTTTAATTCTGGCTGTGGGTTTTGGTGGTGCAGCTTTAGCACACGCCCTTTCTTTTGGTCTTTCCGAAGTATTAACACCATTCAAGTCAAGTTTAGAAGCATACGGTTTAGAGCCATTTACTTCAAAGTTTCTTTGGCTAATCCTACTTTCTACTACCATCGGAATAGGTTTTAGTTTTACAAAACTTAGGAGCTTAGAAAAACTAGGTTCATCAGATATTGCGACTTTGATGATCTACTTTTTGATAATGACCATTGGTACGAGGTTAAACTTATTTGGAATTGGTGCAAATGGTGGTTTACTGTTAGTTATCGTGATCTGGATGTTCATTCATATTGCAATTATGCTTGTCACAGCTCGTGTGCTTAAAGCACCTTTTTTCTTTGTAGCCGTGGGGAGCCAAGCAAATATTGGAGGAGTGGCAACCGCACCAGCAGTTGCTTCTGTTTTCCACCCTAGCCTTGCTCCTGTGGGCGTATTGTTAGCAGTTCTTAGTCATATTTTAGGTACTTATGGCGGCATAATTACCGCTTGGTTAATGTCATTATTCTTATGAAAAAGCTCGTTATATTATTCGCTATTGTAGCAACCCTTTTTAGCTGCAAAAACCAAATAACTCCTATTAAGAGAGTTCACGAATTCCCAAATTACGTTGATACTGAAACAAAAGAAATCTTATTACAAGAGAAGAAAGTATATGTAACAGACAAGGGGGTAAGTTTCTCCAATATGTTTGAAGGTGGAAAGCTCAACACCTTTACGGTCTTAAATGATAGCACTTATCAATTAAGTGTTGCTCCTGAAAATAGACCTATAAACTCTAGCCCATGGTATAGTTTTAAGGTTTGGTCCAAAAATCCTCAGACAGTTTATATTAAAATGACTTATGATGGAGATATGCATCGCTATCAACCAAAACTTTCGAAAGAAGGTAAGAATTGGATTGAATTATCGGCAGATAGATTTCAACCCTCAGGAAAAGATGCAATCTTCTCGGTAGACATTTCAAAAGATACGCTATGGGTTTCGGCACAAGAACTTTTTACGACTTCACATTTAAAAAGTTGGATGACAGAAGTGATTGAGAGTAAGACGGAGAGCAAGCAGTTTTTATACGGAAAAAGTAAACTCGGAAGGGATTTAATTGGTGCAGAACTTTTTGCCAAGAAAACTACAAAAAAAGAAGTCATTGTTCTAATGAGTCGCCAACATCCACCAGAAGTTACCGGGCAATTTGCATTCTTGCATTTTGTGGAAAGGCTTCAAGAGGAGGATGAATTAACGAAAGCATTCAAGCAAAAATACCAAGTCCTCATTTTCCCTATGCAAAACCCCGATGGCGTAGATATGGGACATTGGAGACATAATGCTGGTGGAATTGACCTGAATAGAGATTGGGATCGCTACAATCAACCAGAAACGAAGCAAATGGCAGAATTTATCGCCAACTATTGCAAAGAAGAGAAATTAAAAGTGGTAATTGGTTTAGATTTTCACTCCACTTGGGAAGATATTTATTACACCAATAATTCTGATACGGCTACCTCCTACCCTAATTTCACGAGCACTTGGCTCAATGAAATCAAAAAAGACATTCCAAACTATGAACCCAAAATTGCTCCTTCAAATGTAGGACAGCCAGTTTCCAAAGGTTGGTTTTTTGTTGAACACAATGCGGTGGGTATTACCTATGAAATTGGCGATGACACTCCCCGTGATTTCATTGAAAAGAAAAGTAGAATTTCAGCCGAGAAAATGATGGAGGTATTGTTAAAAGAATAAAGTTTCAGATCCCAAGTGCCTTATTAATTTGCTCTTCAAAACTTTTAGTTTCTGAAGGTCTTGGAGAGTGAGTTTTAATTATTTTCCCATCTTTATCAATTAGCAAGAATTGTGGGATTCCTGTCCCTTCGTAATTCAATTGTTTGGAAATTACACTGTATTGTGACTGAGGAATATTAAGATGAATGCTTTCTGGACCTTTTCCATTACTTAAAAACTCCTGCCACTTATCTCGCTCATCATCTACGGATAGAAAAATAAAAACAATTTCTTCGTTCTTGTATTTCTTTAAAATTTCCGGATAGTGCTTAAATTCTTTGATACAAGGACCACACCAGGTAGCCCAAAAGTCGATGAATATCACTTTACCTTTAAATTCCTTTAAATCTACTTTATTCCCTTCTATATCTTCCCCAACAATTGATGGCATTTCTGCACCATTTAAAGAGCTTATCTCTTCTAACTTCGCTTCTAATTCGGGCAAAAAAGGCGAGTTAGGGTATTCTTGATTAAATAAATGTAAAAATTCTTTAAATAGGTTTGCATCAAAAATATCGTTTTGTATTTGGTATGCTTTGAAATAGGACTTAAACAAAGGTTCTACATCCAATTCTTTAATCTTATTGTAATTGAATTCAAAAAACGCATGTCGCATGCTGCTTTCATCCTGATGCTGCTTTTGAAAATTTTCAAAGTTTCCGTAAGACCTAATAAATGCTTTATCTTTAAAATTAGACAAGTAAGCATTTAAAAGTGACAAGTAATTGATAGAACCAATGAAAAGGTTTTCAGGATCAAACCTTACTTTATTTTCTATTCCAAAAAGGCTTTTGGACACTTCTGGAAGTTTAGAGCCAGTCCGTATGAGTTTAAACTGAAGAACGATGTTTTCATTACGAGCTCTAAGCAATTTCAAAGCTTTTGGGTCAAAATGTTCCACTTCCAAATAGCTATTTAAGAGTGAGTCCTTTTTGAAAAGAAGATAGTCCAAAGCAACAACAAAGGAACTGTCTGATTTAATTTCCCACATTCCAGTGCCTTCATATTTGAAATTATTAATAAGCTCTCTGGAGTCATGTAAATAGTGGTTAATAAAGTGGTTTGGGTCTGAGGAAGCATATTCCACAACACCATTTTCTAATAATTTCAATACGCATAAGTTATCAGGTTCGAGATAGACATTAAAAAAAAGCTTTCCAATCTTCAGGAAATAAAGACCTGAATTCACATTACTAAGCTCAATTTTAAGCTTTCCATTTTCGTCAAGGTTACCTTTGAAAAGCTCTTTATTCTTAATTGGGTATTCCAATTCTAAAATAACCTCAACATTACTTAACTCGCCTGTAGCATCAATACTAATTGATGTGAATGCATTTGAATAAAGTGAAGAAAAAAGAAAGAAATGCAAAATTGTCAAAAACGGAATTACATTATTCATTTCATGGTAATTAAAGGTACGAATAAATCACTGCTAGACTTCATAGCCGAATATCAAATTAATGATAATTTGGCAATTGCTTAATAATTGAAGGCATCTATTTATTCTTCGGCTCAATTATTTAAGCCCAGAGCTAAAATCAAAATAAGCCGGGCCAAAAATTTCTTTAATCAGTTTTACAAAAAAAAAGGAGAACCATTACAGCTCCCCTTTTCTTAATAAACTAATTCCATTCTTATTTATTCACAGCGGTTTCAGCAAAAATTCCCGGATCTTTCGGTGCATTTGAATTGGCATTCAATTCGGTTTGAGCAACGATAAAACGTTGAGGATATTTACTCGTATTATTAGAATTGAATGGAGGTAATACTGCAATATCCTTTTCTTTGACACCCAATCTTCGGATGTCATCAAAAGGCATTAAACCAGCAAAGCCTGAAACATAACGTTCTTCAATAATCTCTCGTAGCAATGCCCTAGCAGGTGTCAAATTATCCATATTTTCCATTCCACCTTGTTCAAAATCCGCTAAAACATAAGCATCATACTTTAAACCATCTGTAGCTGTCAGTTTTTGAAAAGCTTTACCCGAAGCCAAGTATGATCGCAACATGTTAAGGTGACCTAAACTTTCGTCCAGCTTCCCTGCTCTTGCCGCAGTTTCAGCTAGAATTAAAAGGTTCTCTTCATAGCCTACGAGCACAATTGGTCTATCCTGCGTAAAAATCCCTTTGTTATTACTTGCTGCATTCCCATCAAAATTATAATAGGTATACCTTGCCGCTTCGTCAGTTTTGGCATTTAAGCGATTCTTAGTCAATAAATTCTCCAAGTGACTGCCAGTAAAACCCCAATACCCGCCACGCTCATTAATCATTTTATAATTCATATTCACACTTCCGTATCCTATGTTGGGAGGAGTAAAAATCAGTCCATCAGCTGGAGCTAGTACACCTTTCAATGCTTCTTGATAAGCTTTATCGTATTCTCTGGTATAAGTATAAAGCCTCGCTTTGATTGTATGAGCTACTTTACCCCACTTTACTACATTTCCAGCTAACATAAAATCTTCCGCAAGTGGAGAAGTGGTTGTGCTGCCAAGTTCGGCAATTGCTTCATCTAGCAATATTTGTAGTTTTGCAAAAACCTCTGTCTGAGTATCAAACTTTGGATCGTCGATCTCATCATTAGAAATCTCACTATAAGGTATATCACCATACAAACTCGCAACAGTTCCTAATGCATTCGCCTCCAAAACCTTCGTAATACCACTGTATTGGGCAGCTTTTGGGCTATTCTTAGTATGCTCACGCAATGTTCTAGCTTGCTTTACAACGCCTTGGTATGTGAACTCCCAGTGTGGGTTCGTCTCCTCTGCGGAAAGGTTATACTCATATATACTTTTATAAAGTAAAGTAACACCCTTTGTTTGTCCACTCCACATTCCTCCTATTCTTGTCAAGTGACCACTTTGTATGGTAACATTGGCAATTTCAATTCCTTTTAACAAAAGAACACCTGCATCAAAAGAATCTGAAGAAATGTTGTTTGGGTTGTCGTTGATCCCTTCCACAAGCGATTCACAGCTATATGAACCAGCAATTAAAAAGGATAATATGATATATTTTAATTTATTCATTTTTACTATTTTAAGAAATTATCAATAGTTGATTTTTAGAGAAAATACCCATGAGCGAGTACTTGGATTTGTAAAGTATTCAATTCCAAATCCGTTGTCTACGCCAGACTGGTTAACCTCTGGATCAATTCCCACAACTTTGGTCCACAATGCCAAGTTTCTACCTGACAATGCGAGATCAATAGAGTTTAGTTTTGTTCTTTTACTGAATTCAGCACCAGAAATACTATAACCTAAAGAAACCTCTCTTAACCTTGTCCAGCTTCCATCACTGATAGAGAATTCATTTATTGCAGACCCACCAAGTCCACCACCAAGTGTGGTATACCAGGTTTCGTCTAAGAGGATATTTCCTCCGCCATAATTTCCAATATTTCCTCTCACTGTAGTGCCCGCTGGGAAAACAATACCTTTTGAGTTTTTGAGCGGCTCAGTCAATGTAACTTCACCTTCTGTGTCTGCATAAGTACCAAAGCTATTCAACACGAAACGAGTTCTTTCTGCAAAATCTCCACCCTGGTATGTTTCAAATAACACATTAAAAGAAAGTTTCTTATAGTTTCCCTTAAGACCAAGACCTCCTCTCCAATCTGGATTTGGATCACCAATTATTCCTTGCTCAGGAGCAAGTTTTGGAAAACCGTTTTCATCCAACAAAAGGTTATCATTTGCATCACGTTCAGCTCTACTTCCGTACAAGATGCCAAGTGGGTAGCCCACAATTGCATTTGAAGTAATGGATTGTGTAGACAATGCCACTCTATCAACTCCCGATAAGTCAAGAACTTTGTTTCGGTTGTTGTTAAAGTTTCCATAAAGGTTTAAACCGAAGTCCTTAGTCTCTAATATTTGATATCCTAAATCAAGCTCTATACCCCTATTTTCCATTGTTCCTGCATTATCGTAAAGCGATAAATATCCCGAACTTGGACTAAGGTTAACATTTAAAAGAATATCCTTTATTTCGTTTTTGTAGTAAGTAAACCCAATATTCATTTTGTTTTTGAACAAACGAAGATCTGTTCCAATTTCAAACTCTGTTTTTATCTCGGGCTTTAGATTTGGGTTTCCCTTATCATCATTTAATCTAAAACCACCACCAAATTCATTGATGTCTAAAAGATCATCATAAGTAGTATATGTAAAGGTTTCGTAAGTAGTTCCAAAGCGATAAGCACCAGGCTGAACCCCTACTTGACCAAATGAAAGCCTTAGTTTACCAAATGAAAGAATATCACTTGGTGTTTTCAATAAATTCGTGAATTGCCAAGCAAGATCAGATGATGGATAAAAATAAGTACCACTCACCGTAGATGCCGCTTCTTGTGTTCCTGAAACGCTTAAAAAGAACTGCTTGAATAAATCAAATGAAAGAATTGAATACAACCTGTTCGATCTAATATGATTGAAACTGTTTGCTACTTCATACGGAGCGGTAGAATTGTTAAAGCTTTGAATTTTACTATTTACCAAAAAGTTTTGAGTAGCGGCATATAGATACTCACGATTTCTATCATTGATATTGTATCCAAGTGTTGCATTCAAACCTATTTTCCCTTTAACTAAGTCTGGAAAATCAGCTCTAGCTATGGCATCTACATTTATCTCAGTATTGGTGTAATCTTCATTATCCAATCTACCGTTTACGTACGCAGCAGAACCCACTGGTGAGAAGTAAACTCTTTTGTCTACATAAGTGTCAATTCCTCCTCTTAGGTCTAATTGTAGCCATTGAACCGGATTGATATTTAAGTTAGAATTTGCATTAAATCTATTAACATTTGTAGTACCTACCTGCTCATTTGTTGTCCAAAGAGGGTTATTGTAAGTTGGGTTGATATTTTCACCCATATATCTTCTATAACTACGCTGTCTGCCAGGATATGCAACACCCTTGCTGTCAACATATGTACCAATATAAGCGGATTGATCGAAGTCAGGCGACGTTCTCAACAAACCAAGGTAAAGTCCTGCAGTATTTGAGCTTTGTTGAATTCTATTACTACTAGTATTGATATAATTTGCTTTAGTAGAAAGGTTTATATAATTGTTGAAGAATGTTTGATTGTTAAAACGCATTGTGAAACGGTTATAATCACTGTTCTTAATTATCCCTTCTTGATCCAAATAACCTACACTAAAGAAGTTAGTCGTTTTTGCACCACCACCTGTAATCGTAAGGTTATGATCTAAAAATGACCCTGTTTGAAAAACTTGGTCAAAGTTTTGATCTACAAATACGTCTTGAGAGTTTTTGGTTTTAATTGGATAAATGGTTTGTCCATTGTCGCCAATGAAATATTGACCCGTTGTAGTAACTTCATCCGCTCCTCCAGCTCTGTTAGAGATTTTATCTCCCCAAGAGTTTGCAGAACCTGTAATAAACTTCCCTCCAGAACCTTGCCCCCAAGTTGTTTGCAATGGATGCTTTCTGTTTACTTCATCCATAGAATAAGTTGCACCGTAAGAAACTTTCATTTTTTGGTTCAGCTTACCAGACTTTGTGGTAATAACCATTACTCCATTGGCCGCTCTAGAACCCCAGAGTGCTGCAGCAGAGGCACCTTTAAGGATTTGAACCGACTCTACATCTTCTGGATTCAAATCATTTAGTCTAGATTGTTGAGATACACCGCCACTTCTTGTACTAGAGTTCCCATATAGGTTATCGTTAGATAATGGTACTCCATCTACAATAATCAAAGGCTGAGAAGCCCCATCAATTGTATTCGCTCCACGAATCTGGATGCTTGTTCCCGCACCTGGATCTCCATTTGCCCTTACAACTTTGACACCCGCTGCTTTTCCTGCCAAACTATTTAGGATGGCCGATTCTCCAGAGGTTTTAATTGCCGAAGAGCCAACTGTAGAGGAAGTTGTTCCAGAGCGATCTTTCTTTGTTTTAAACCCCAAGGCATTTACTACTACCTCTTCAAGCATTGAGCTTTCTTCGCTCAATACCACATTAATGACATTTCTGCCATTCACAGACTCCGTTACTGTTGCGTAACCAATAAAACTAAAAACCACAGATTGATTTCCATTAGGAATCGATAGGCTGTAGTTTCCTGCCGCATCTGTTGAAGTACCCACTGAGGTACCCAAGAGTGCTACCGTAACACCAGGGACAGGATCGGAATTAGTATCCGTCACTTTTCCCTTAATCTGAAACTGAGCTTGTGCCGTAAAAGCAAACAAACTCACTAAAAAAAGGAGAGTTTTCTTCATTCAAAAATGAGTTAAAATGTAAAAAATGTAAATTGAAAAACTAAAAAAAAATACTAAAAACGCTTGTGTGTGGTGGCTATACTGATTTCAGCTAATGTTTTTATGTTAGTTAATTTTCGTTAGTGTGGGAAGAGATATTGACTTGTGTGAGTCAAATACGGTTCAAATGTAAATCAAAAGTTTATTAAGTTGGTTAATAAATTTTAATTAAAATCAAAGGAATGCCTTGTGAAACTATCGTGTTTCGGGAGGAAAGTAAGGTAATTGCGATACATTTATTTTTAAAATAAGCTTTTTAAGCAAAATAGACTACAAAATGATATTATTTTTTTATTAATAATCATACTATTAACGATACTCTATTTTACCTCATTCAATACTTCTTGTAAGATTATAATAGTTACTTGATGGAATTTAATATGCCTTTGATAGAATGTCGAAGTAATATTAAAAAATTTCATAAATTGGTGGCTCTTCCAAATTCAACCTAAACACTCTTCAATATAATGAGGAATACGCTGCGTAAATTATTACTAGCACTACCTGTATGTGCATTAGTTTTTGGTGTGACCTTTCTACAAGGATGTAAAACACCAAAGAAACTCAACCTTTCACAGGGAACACATATTTCTTTAATAGGAAATAACCTCTGTTCTAGAATGATGAACTATGGTCATTTCGAAACAGAGATGTACTTAAGATTTCCTGAAAAAGACCTTTATATCCGAAACTTTTGCGATGGTGGCGACACACCAGGTTTTAGACCTCACTCAGGTAGAAATACCCCTTGGGCCTTTGAAGGTGCCGAGGCTTTCAACCCTGATGTTGCTGAAAATTCGCATAGCGAAGGTCATTTCGAATATCCTGACGAATGGCTCACGAGACATAAGACTGATGTTATCCTAGCTTGTTTTGGATTTAATGAATCTTATAGAGGACCAGAAGGTCTCGATATGTTCAAAGCAGAGCTGACAGCTTTCATAGAACATACGATGGCACAAAAGTACAATGATACTACTGCCCCTCAACTTGCTTTTATTTCTCCAATTGCTTTTCAAGACCTTTCTTCAGAAAATGATTTACCTACTGGAGTAAAAGAAAATGAAAACCTAAAGCTTTATGCAAATGCAATTGAAGAAATCGCCAACAAGTTTAATATTTCATTCATCAATGCATTTGACGAAAGTAAATCATGGTATGCCTTAGGAGAGCAGCTAACAATTGATGGTAGCCAACTCAATGATAAAGGATATGAGAATTTCTCTAAGTTCATTGCTGACCAAGCATTTGGAGGCTCTGTTCAAAAAGAAGACATGAGACCTAAAGTAAAGGAATTGGTTTTAGACAAAAACTGGTTCTGGCACAATGATTATAAAATACCAAATGGTGTTCATGTATTTGGTAGAAGACACAATCCATTTGGGCCTGATAATTACCCTGACGAACTTATTAAAGTAAGGCAAATGACTGCCAATCGTGATACGCTACTATGGGAAACCCTGAAAGGTAATTCATATGATTTAACTTTAGCAGATTCTAAAACTCAAGTGCTGCCCCCTGTCGAAACAAATTTCAAAATGGGTGAAAGTATTCCTTATATATATGGCGAGGAGGCAATGAAAAAATTCAGTCTTGCACCAGGTTACAAAATCGAACTTTTCGCTTCAGAAGAAACTTTTCCAGATCTTGCGAATCCTTCTCAAATGTCATTTGACAATAAAGGTAGGTTATGGGTTGCGGTTATGCCTTCATATCCTCACTACAGAGTTGGAGATGCCAGACCAAATGATAAAATCCTTATTTTAGAAGATACGGATGGCGATTACAAAGCTGATAAGCAAACAGTATTTGCTGATGGCCTCCATGTTCCAGCTGGTTTTGAAATTGCACCAGAGGGAGTATATATTTCTCAAGGAACAAACTTGAAATTATATACGGACACAGATGGCGATGATAAAGCCGACAAAGTTGAAATACTAATGAGCGGGTTTGACGATCATGACACTCACCACGTCATCAGTGCTTTTTGTGCTGATCCTTCGGGAGCAATATACATGGGCGAAGGTGTTTTCCTTCATACCAATGTAGAAACTTCATACGGACCAGTGAGAGCAACCAATGGCGGTTTCATGAGATATAATCCTGCAAGACACCACTTAGAACGTACTTCCCAAATTCCAATTCCAAATCCTTGGGGTATTGCATTTGACCAATGGGGTCAAAACTTTTTTGCCGAAACATCTGGACCAAATGTAGAATGGATGATGCCAGGAAGTAATAAGTCTATTTATGGACTTTCTTCACCAAAATCTAGAAGTTTGGTAGAAGATAAGCACCGAGTGAGACCTACATCAGGATTAGAGTTTGTGCATAGCCGACACTTTCCAGAAGACGTTCAAGGCAACTGGCTTATCAACAACACAATTGGATTCTTGGGTATGAAAATGCATACTTTGGAAGATGATGGCACTGGTTATAAATCAAAACATGTTCTGGATTTAGTAACGAGCACCGATCCTAACTTCAGACCTGTAGATATGGAGTTTGCACCAGATGGTTCACTTTACTTTATCGATTGGCACAATGTACTTATAGGTCATATGCAACACAATGCTCGTGACCCACTTAGAGATCATGTTCATGGTAAAGTTTACCGCATCACCTATCCTTCACGTCCTTTAGTACCAATCGCCAAGGTAGACGGAGCGAGTGTAGAGCAGCTTTTAGAGAACTTGAAACTTCCTGAATATAGAACAAGATATAGAACAAGAAGAGAACTAAGAGGTAGAGACAAAAAAGAAGTTTATACCAAAACAGAAAAATGGGTTAAGTCATTGGATAAAAACGACCCAGACTATAAGCACCACCTTTTGGAGGCACTTTGGGTATCATGGGGAATCAACAAAATAAACCCTGAGTTGCTAAATGAAGCTTTAGCTTACCCAGACGAAAGAGTAAGAGCCGCAGCTGTAAAAGTATTGAGGTATGTTGGGCACCAAATTCCGGATCAGCCAAAAATGCTTGTTAAAGCAGCTTCTGACGAAAGTGGAAGGGTGAGACTAGAGGCAATGGTAGCTTCTACTTGGTTGAAAGAAGACGAAACAAAAGCTGTTTTTGCTGAATTTGCAAAACTTCCAATAGATGACTGGATGGATAAGCACTATGAGTTCGCTCAAAAACCATTTAATGGATTGGTTAGCCCTAGTTCTCTTAAAACTTATGATACGCCATTAGAAAAACAAATGGCTATTGGTAAAGAAATTTACAACCGAGATGGGTCTTGTGCTACATGTCATCAACCAGACGGAAATGGTCTTGAATCTTCTCAATTTCCTCCACTTGCTGGTAGCAAGTGGGTAATGGGTAGCAAAGATAGAGTCATAAAAATTGTGCTTCATGGACTTTATGGTCCTATCGAAGTATTGGGTAAAAAATACCCTGGTAATGTCCCTATGACTCCATACGGAGGAATGCTTAAGGATGAAGAGGTTGTAGCAGTAATTAACTACGCAAGAAACTCTTTTGGTAATACTTCTTCTGATGCTGTAACTCTTAAGGATGTTCAAAGAGTAAGAACCGAAACAAAGGATCAAAAAGGATTTTATACACCTGACGAATTATTGAAACAACACCCTCATAATTAATAAAAAATGAATAAATTATTAAGCTTAATTGCTGCGACTCTAATGTTTTCATGCCTGAGTTGTACTTCTCAAAAAGTTGACCCTCCACATATTGTCTTCGTAGTTGGAGATGAAGAATATAGGTCGGAAGAGTCTATGCCAATGCTAGGCAAGATTTTAGAAAGAGAACTAGGAGCAAAAGTTACCTTATGTTATTCTGTGGATAGTGCTGGATTTATTGATCCAAATCGCCTAGATCACATTCAAGGCTTAGAAGCTTTAGAAACTGCTGATCTAATGGTAATGTTTGCTAGGTTCAGAGCACTTCCTGCAAACGAAGCGAAGATGATTACCGACTATGCTGAGTCTGGAAGACCAATGGTTGGTTTCCGTACTTCTACTCATACTTTTAAATATAACAAGGACTCAAGTATGATGCACCTCAATGACGAATGGCCAACAAAAGTATTCGGGCAACAATGGATTACACATCACGGGCATTTTGAAGACGGAAATGCTCCCCTAACTTCTGTAAGTAAAATAACAGATGCTGCTACTCCAATACTGAATGGGTTTGAGCCTTTCGATGCTTATTCTTGGTTATACCATGTTGATGGTGGAGAATGGAAATTATCAGGAGACTCAAAACCTTTTCTGCAAGGTAAATCGCTAAAATCAAATCATGAAATGGCTGGAAGACTTGATAAATTCCCAATGACAAACCCTGTAGCTTGGACAAAAACGTATACAGGAACAAGCGGTAAAGCTTCAAAAGTCTTTTTTACAACACTTGGTCATCCTTTTGATTTCAAAAATGAGCAAATGAGAAAACTTGCACTTAACGGTATTTATTGGGCACTAGATAGAGATTCAGAAATTCCAGCAAAAGGAGTTAATGCAACACTAGTAGATCCTTATGAGCCAAACAACTCAGGGTTTGGCCAAAAATTCAAGAAAGGGGTAAAACCATAAATAATAATGTAGCATAAACGATAATCTGACCAAAACGGGAAATGAAAAGCCTCCTTTATGAAAATACGCGTTTCAATATTTTCCTTGCAACAGTGGTCCTTTCCTCTCAAGTTGCTCAGGTCAATTCTCATTTTGTGTTTGCATCGTTTCTCATTTTAGTATCATTTCTTACCATAGGCATCTTTATTTCTCACGAAATAAAGATGTTTTCAATTTACAGGGACAGTGTTCTCTTTTACCTGGGTTTGAGTGCCCTTGCCATGGTTTATGGAATTAACTCTCAGGAAACAGAACAATTCCTATTAATAGTCAATTTTATCAAATTAGGAGCAAACCAAGTGGTGCTTGTAATATTGATTGTACTAAATAGATCTTATAGAAGAAGGCAACGTTCTACCAATAAGTCTGCTTTGTTCGTCATCTTCGTTGGTGGCTTGAGTTTTATACTCTTAGCAGTACAGTATTTTGAGTTCAGTACCCAGGTAATAGTTCTAGCTCGAATGCTTCAATTTGCAATAATTGCATATTATGGCCTTTTCAGGAAAAAGCTGAGTATTTACTTCACATTGTTTGTATTTGCAACTTTTCTTGGCGAGTCTATTGCGGGTATTCGAATTTCTGGACTCATATTTCCATTTTCCTATTTTATCCAAAACATAATTTTGTTTGCAGGTGTTTTCTTTTTTTGCTTAGGAATAAGAGATACCTTAACAGCGAAAAGTCAGAAATACGAACTACATGAAAGACCTAAAACTCGCAGTACTAATTGACGCGGACAATATTCCACATGCCAACATCAAGGGAATGCTTGATGAAATTGCAAAATTTGGCGTACCTACAATAAAAAGAATTTATGGAGACTGGACCATCCCTACAGTCTCTGGTTGGAAGCCAGCATTATTGAAGCATGCCATAACTCCAATACAACAATACGGATATACCAAAGGCAAGAACTCAACCGATTCTGCAATGATAATAGATGCCATGGATATTCTTCATAGCGAAAAAGTAGATGGCTTTTGCTTGGTTTCAAGTGATAGCGATTTTACCCGATTGGCAACTAGATTGAGAGAGTCTGGAATGCAGGTAATAGGTATAGGAGAAAAGAAAACCCCAAACCCATTTATTGTAGCATGCGACAAATTCATCTACATAGAAATAATTTCTGGAAAGGAAGAAAAGGATAGCTCTTCTTCTAAAACTAATACTCAAAAAACAACCGAGTCGAAGTCTTTCGACCAAATTGATGCAAAGTTGATAAAGCTTATCAAAACCACAATTGAAGATCTTGCGGATGATGATGGGTGGACGTTCTTAGCCGATGTGGGTTCTCTTTTGAATAAAAAGAAACCAGATTTTGACCCAAGAAATTACGGTTTTAGCAAACTTACTCCACTTATAAAGTCACTCAGTAAAGATATTGAAGTGGATGAAAGGGAAGTTGAGAAACGGCATATCAAACATATATTTGTAAGAATTAAGAGGTAAATTTTCTAGTTTTAAAAAGCTTTATTGAAGAATGTCGGATCAAAAACTTACCCGAATAAACAAATACTTAAGCGAAGTTGGTTTTTGTTCAAGGCGTAAAGCCGATGAGTTATTGAGTCAGGGTAGAATAAAAATTAATGGAGCTATACCTGAGTTAGGCACGAAAGTAGCAACGGGAGATATTGTTACCGTTGATGGGAAACCTATCACAGAACCAAAAGAAGATTTTATATATATTGCTTTTAATAAACCAATTGGCATTGTTTGTACAACAGATACTGCAGTTGAAAAAGACAATATCATTGACTATATTGGACACGAAAAAAGAATTTTCCCTATCGGTCGACTTGATAAACCGAGTGAGGGGCTGATTTTTTTGACCAATGACGGAGACATTGTCAATAAAATTTTACGAGCAAGAAACAACCATGAAAAAGAATATCTCGTAGAAGTAAGTAAACCGATTACCAAAGACTTTATTCAGAAAATGAGTTCAGGTGTACCTATTTTAGATACAGTGACTCGCAAGTGCAAGGTAAACCAAGTAAATCGATATACATTTAATATAGTGCTAACTCAAGGCCTTAATAGACAAATCAGAAGAATGTGTCAATACCTAGGTTATGAAGTTACCAAGCTCAAAAGAATGCGTATAATGAATGTAAATCTTGATTTACCAATTGGAAAATGGAGGTATTTAACAAGCAAGGAATTAGAAACAATCAAAAACCTTTCTAAAAACTCAGACAAAACAATTGACTAACCAGGCCAACAAACTAACCCACGATTTTCCTACGCAAGTAAGTAGGATGTTCTTTGGTTGTTTAAGCGTCAATGTTTTCTGCTGTTTTGTTGAATTACCTTTAATAAACTTCCTTGCGGCCATCTCATGCATGGCAGTTTTACTTTTTCATTTATTGGTATCCACATCGTCCCAGCGAGTACTGTTAATCGTACTATCCATATTTATTACACTTACGATAACCACTGCATATTTAAGGCAGTATCATGGAGCACCACCGGCATTTCCAATTTTCATGGACTTATTCTATTGCTCTACTTTAATGGTGATTTTCCTAAAATTTAGGTTTCAGAATTCGGCAAAACCACAGTCTGATTGGAAACAAATAGCTACCATATTCGGAATAGGAATACCATTTATTTATTTTGTCTTTGAGAACGTAAATTTCGACTACCAAATTCTCATCATGTTCCGCATGATCATTTTTGCCATAACCATTTTTTACGGTCTATTTAGACCCTATATGCATAGATATGTCAGCTATGGGGTTATTTTGAACATTGTAACTACATTTTTTTCGGGAATGAAAATGTTTATAAATCCCAAAATGATACCGTTCGAAATACAAACTGTGATTTATCTGATAGGAATGTATCTTATCATTACCGGTGTACTGAGGACCGCCAACCGAACAGACTTCAACTTTAAATCTTAGTAAACTTGATTTTCAGTGTTTTTTCTATTTGGTGAATGACTTTCAATTCATTTCTGTCTACAAAGCAAATTGAAATACCTCTCTTACCAGCTCTTGCAGTTCTACCGCTTCGGTGCGTATAAGATTCAATTTGCTCTGGAAGTTGATAATGAATTACATAAGCCAAGTCATCTACATCAATACCCCTAGCGGAAATATCTGTAGCAACTAGCACTTTGATTCTTCCTTTGATAAATGCCCTCATGACCTTATCTCTGTCTCTTTGACCAAGATCTCCATGCAAAGCATCGGCGGAAACGTGTTTACCAATAAGTTTTCTTGCCAATACTTCTGTATCTGCCCTAGTTCGGCAAAATACGATTCCTTTAGCTGCACCTTGAGATTTCAAAAATTCGAATAAGTAATTAAATTTTTGATCTTGCTCACAGATAAAGAATTGGTGCTCAATTTTATTATTGATTTCTACATTCTTACTTACTTCTATTCGCTGTAAGCCAGGATTCATATATTTGGTAATCAAGCTTTGCAATGCCAAAGGAATTGTAGCAGAAAACAACCACTTTGCACTATCCTTATGGATTGTAGTCATTACTCGATCTAATTCTTCTTTGAAACCCATGCTTAGCATTTCATCGGCTTCATCAAGTACCAAAGTTCTAACCTCACTTAGGTCAATAGCACCTCTTTCTATCAAGTCCAATAATCTGCCCGGAGTAGCCACTACAATTTGTGTTGGACGCTTTAGGTTTGCTATCTGAAGATCTATTTTCTCTCCACCGTAAATGGCTTCAGCGAAAATTTTAGGCCCATACTTAGTCATTTTGAATAATTGCTTGGCAATTTGCTGACAAAGTTCTCTTGTTGGAGCTAATACAAGGGCTTGAATTCCTTTCTTTTTTTCGGTTACTAAATGTAATAATGGCAGACCGAAGGCAATAGTTTTACCAGTTCCCGTGGGAGCTTGACCTATCAAATCTCCCTTATTTGCCAATAAGTATGGAATAGCTTTTTGCTGAATTTCAGATGGTTTTATCACCTTCATTTCTTCCAAAGCTTTTATAAACGAGCTTTCAACTCCTAATCCCTTAAAACTCTCCACAACTAATATCTATTTTTTTGAAATGCAAAGGTAGCTATTAAGAACCATGGCAGTGTTAAAGATGTATAAGTCTTTAATATTTAAAGGTTATTTTCACAAAAGCTTTTATTGTAAATTGCGTAGCTAATGCTATTCAACCATATGAAAATAAAATTACTTGCCCTGCTTTTGCTGTCTCTGCTGAGTTTCAAGACAATAAAAAAGGACAGACCTCCCAATATTCTATTCATTGCTGTGGATGACCTGAGACCTGAATTAGGTTGTTTTGGCAATGAGATAATTAAAAGTCCCAACATAGATAAGCTAGCAACTACGGGGCATTTATTTAAAAATCACTACGTAGCTGTGCCTACCTGCGGAGCATCAAGACATGCTTTATTAACAGGTTTATATCCCAGAACAAAAAGACACCTAAGAAACAGTATTACAGCAGAAGTTCTTACAAACTCGGCTGAAAAAGAAAACCCTGAAACCTTTATACACCAACTTAAACGAAACGGTTATTACACTGTTGGAATTGGTAAAATCACCCATAATCCGGATGGTCATGTATATGGGTATACCGAAAGTCCAGATAATACGCCTTTAGAATTACCATATAGTTGGCATGAAATGCTACTCGATGATGCCAAATGGGGATCTGGACATAATGCATTCTTTGGTTATGCAAATGGCACAAACAGAAACACACTAAAGAAACAAGTAAAACCATATGAAATGCTTGAGGTTGCCGACGACGCCTATCCTGACGGCCTTACTGCTGACTTAACAATTTCAAAACTCAAAGAGCTTAAAGACAGAGACGAACCCTTCTTTCTAGGAGTTGGCTTCTTTAAGCCACATTTACCATTCAATGCTCCTAAAAAATATTGGGACCTTTACAATGAGTCTGATATCACTTTAAGCCCTAATCCTTTTGTTTCCAAAAATACAAGTCGGGCTGACTTACACTCAATGGGAGAATTTAACCAATATGAACTTGGAGATGAAAAAGCAGCTATAGGCACTCCCCTCTCCGATGAATATGCTAGAAAACTAAGACATGGTTATTATGCTTGCGTGTCATATGTAGATGCCCAAATAGGAAAGGTCATAAAGGAATTAGAAGCTCAAGGACTAGCAGAAAACACCATTATTGTCCTTTGGGGTGATCATGGCTGGCATTTGGGAGACCACACTATTTGGGGCAAACATACCATTTACGATAGAGCTGTTCACAGTCCACTTATTATAAAGATTCCTAATGACCAAAGTGGTACAAAACAAAATATCGTGAGTACAATGGACATATACCCCACATTAATGGACTATTGCGGATTAAAAATGCCTTATGAATCAGATGGAATTAGTTTGAGAGCGGTCATGGAAAACAAATCATCCAAGAATTGGAGAAATACAGCCTACAGCTATTTCAATAATGGTATTAGCATGAGAACTGATAAATACCGTATCACTAAGTACTTCCGCAATGAAGCTCCGCAAATCGAGCTTTTTGATCATACACGAGATCCAACGAAACAGAAAACGTTGCCAAAAAATATCCAGAAGTGGTAAAAAAGTTAATGCCACTCCTCAATAAAGGTGATTTTGGGATCTATCAATAATGAAATTTGAAACCGAAAAATTTAAATAATTACCAAAACAAAACTACCTTACCATCCTTAACTGAAAATAAATTTCAACCCCATTAAAAATATGAAAAATAGACTATTCTATTTAGGAATTGGCTTGCTTGCTTTGGGACTCGCTTCCTACACTAGTTTCAAGTTTTCAGAATCTGCCGAAAACCCTAAAATTTCTAAACTAAAAGTTCAAGCTGGATTTAAAGCTGAACACTTATTTACTCCATCGGACAATGACATGGGTTCTTGGGTATCCATGTGTTTTGATGACAAAGGTCGCATGATTACATCGGATCAGTACGGAGGACTATACCGACTCGAAATACCCGCTATTGGCTCACCTTCAAGTACTCCTAAGGTGGAAAAGATTGAAATTAAAGGCGAAAACTTCACTTTAGGTGCAGCTCATGGATTATTGTACGCTTTCAATAGCTTGTACGTAATGGTAAACAATAGACCAACTGATGATTTACCTAAAACAAGTGGTTTTTTATCGTTTGCAAGATACCGATGGTGACGACCAATATGATAAATTTACGCTCTTACGGGAGCTTGTAGGCTCAGGAGAACATGGTCCACACAGTATCAAATTATCACCAGATGGAAAATCACTTTATGTAATTTCTGGAAATTACACTGACATGCCTGAACTTGATTCTTACAGGTTACCCAAAACTTGGGAGTACGACAACCTTTTCCCTGAAATAAAAGATCCAAGAGGACACGCAAATGATCGCCAACAACCAGGTGGGTGGGTTGCCAATGTTGACCCTGAAGGGAAAAATTGGGAATTGATAAGTGCTGGATACAGAAATCCTTTCGATATGGCATTTTAATGATATCGGAGATCTTTTTGTTTATGACGCCGATATGGAGTGGGATTTTGGACTTCCATGGTATCGTCCAACTCGAATTTGTCATGCAAACCAGCGGTAGTGAGTTTGGTTGGAGAACTGGAGACGGAAAATGGCTTCCATCATATCCTGATAATTTGCCAGCAATTGTAAACATTGGTCAAGGATCACCTACCAATTTGCTTTACCTTAAGATGCAAAGTTTCCTAAAAAGTATAAGCAGAGCATTTTAGCTTTTGACTGGTCATTTGGAATCATGCATGCATTACATTTAAAACCGAACGGAGCATCTTACACAGCTACTAGAGAAGAATTCCTTTCCGGTTTACCATTGCCTCTTACAGATGGAGCAATTGGACCAGATGGTGCCTTATATTTCTTAACAGGAG